>JBDTUO010000114.1:0-7822 GCA_040007675.1 Rubrivivax sp. | reverse complement strand
CCCCTCCGATGCCCACCGTCCTGCTCACCGGCGCCACCGGCTACATCGCCTCCCACACCTGGCTCGCGCTGTGGCAGGCGGGTTTCGACGTCGTCGGCGTCGACGACTTCTCGAACAGCTCGCCGGCGGTGCTGGGCCGCCTGCAACAGCTGGGCGGCCGCGCACCGCGTTTCGAGCGTGCCGACGTCAGCGACGCGCGCGCGCTGGCGGTCGTGCTCGACCGCCACACGATAGACGCCGCGGTGCATTTCGCCGCCTTCAAGGCGGTCGGCGAGTCGACCACGAAGCCGCTGGACTACTACCGCAACAACGTCGGCGGCCTGGTGACGGTGTGCGCCGCACTGCACGCGCGCGGCGTGCGCCGCTTCGTGTTCAGTTCCAGCGCCACCGTCTACGGCGAGCCGCAGCGCCTGCCGATCGACGAAGACGCCCCCTTGACCGCGACCAACCCGTACGGCCAGACCAAGCTGATCGGCGAGGCCGTGCTGCGTGACCTCGGCGCCGCGGACCCGCACTGGCAGACCGCCTGCCTGCGCTACTTCAACCCGGTCGGCGCGCACGAAAGCGGCCTGATCGGCGAGGACCCGCGCGGCACGCCGAACAACCTGATGCCGTACATCGCACAGGTCGCGGTCGGCCAGCGGCCGCGGCTGCAGGTCTTCGGCGCCGACTACCCGACGCCGGACGGCACCGGCGTGCGCGACTACATCCACGTGAGTGACCTCGCCGACGGCCATGTGGCGGCGCTGCAGCGACTGTTTCACCGCCCCGGCTCGCTGACGGTCAACCTCGGCACCGGGCGCGGCCACAGCGTGCTCGAGGTGGTCGCCGCCTACGAACGGGCGAGCGGCCGGTCGGTGCCGCTCGACCTCGTCGCCCGCCGGCCCGGCGACGTTGCCGCCTGCTGGGCCGATCCGACGCGCGCCAGCGCCGAACTCGGCTGGAGCGCAGTTCACAATCTCGACCGCATGTGCGCCGACAGTTGGCGCTGGCAATCACTGAACCCGCAAGGCTTCCCGCCCGCATGAATCATCCGCTCCCGATTCAACCCGTCGTGATGGCCGGGGGCTCCGGCACCCGGCTGTGGCCGCTGTCGCGCGCCGGCTATCCGAAGCAGTTCCTGGTGCTCGACGGCGGCCGCCACAGCCTGCTGCAGCAGGCCGTGCTGCGCCTGCAATCGATGGCCGCGCCCGATCTCGCGCTCGCGCCGGCGCTGGTGGTGGGCAACGAGGAGCACCGCTTCCTGCTGCTCGACCAGCTGCGCGAGCTCGGCGGCGCGCCCGCCACGCTGCTGCTCGAGCCGAGTGGCCGCAACACCGCGCCGGCGCTGACGCTGGCGGCACTGCAGGCCCGCGCCGACGGCGCCGACCCGGTGCTGGTCGTGACGCCGGCCGACCAGACCGTGCTGCAGCCGGACGCGTTTTCGAAGGCGCTGCAGGACGCCGCGCGCGCCGCCGCCGGTGGCGCGATCGTGATCCTGGGCGTCACGCCCGACCGCGCCGAAACCGGCTTCGGCTACCTGCGCCGGGACGACGCCGACGACCGCGTCGCCCAGTTCGTCGAGAAGCCGGACGCGGCGACGGCCGCGCGCTACCTCGCCGACGGCAGCTATTTCTGGAACGCCGGCATCTTCGTGCTCCGCGCCTCGACCTGGCTCGCCGCGCTGGAACGCTTCCGGCCCGACATCCTGGCCGCGACGCGCGCGGCGTGGACCGCGGCGGCGCGTGACGGCGCCTTCGTGCGGCCGTCGGCCGAAGCCTTCGCCGCGGTGCCGTCGGAGTCGGTCGACTACGCGGTGATGGAACGCTGCCCCGGCAGCGTGGTCGACATCCGGATGCGGGCGCTGGACGCCGGCTGGAACGACCTCGGCGCCTGGGAGGCGGTGTGGCAGGTCGCCGCCAAGGACGGCGACGGCAACGCGGCGGTCGGCGACGCGCTGTTCGCCGACAGCCGCAACTCGCTCGTGCACGCGAGCAGCCGGCTGGTCAGCGTCGTCGGCCTGTCGGACGTCGTCGTCGTCGAAACCGCGGACGCAGTGCTGGTGGCCGACCGCGCGCAGAGCCAGCACGTGAAGAAGATCGTGCAGCGGCTGGGCGAAGGCCGGCGCGGCGAGCAGTCGCTGCACCGCAAGGTGCACCGCCCCTGGGGCTGGTACGACAGCGTCGACCACGGCGCACGCTTCCAGGTCAAGCGCATCATGGTCAAGCCCGGCGCCAGCCTGAGCCTGCAGAAGCACCACCACCGCGCCGAACACTGGATCGTCGTCAGTGGCACCGCGGAGGTCACGAACGGCGAGCGCACGCTGCTGCTGAGCGAGAACGAGAGCACCTACATCCCGATCGGCACCGTGCACCGCCTGGCCAACCCGGGCAAGCTGCCGCTCGAGATCATCGAGGTGCAGTCCGGCAGCTACCTCGGCGAGGACGACATCGTGCGCTTCGAGGACACCTACGGACGAGCATGACCATCCTCGTCACCGGCGGTGCCGGCTTCATCGGCAGCAACTTCGTGCTCGACTGGTTCGCCGACGCGGCCATGCGCGGGGAGACCATCGTCAACCTCGACGCGCTGACCTACGCCGGCAACCTGGCCAACCTGGCGTCGCTGCAGCGCGATGCGCGCCACGTCTTCGTGCACGGCGACATCACCGACCGGGCACTGATCGACCAGCTGCTGGCGACGCACCGACCCCGTGCGCTCGTGCACTTCGCGGCCGAGAGCCACGTCGACCGCAGCATCCACGGCCCGGGTGCCTTCATGCGCACCAATGTCGACGGCACGTTCACGCTGCTCGAGGCGGCGCGTGCGCACTGGTCGGCGCTCGACGACGCGGCGCGCGCCGCGTTCCGCTTCCTGCACGTCAGCACCGACGAGGTCTACGGCAGCCTCGCGCCAGACGCGCCGGCATTCACCGAGGACCACCCGTTCGCGCCGAACAGCCCGTACAGCGCCAGCAAGGCCGCCGGCGACCACCTCGTGCGGGCCTGGCACCACACCTACGGCCTGCCGGTGCTGACGACGAACTGCAGCAACAACTACGGCCCGTTCCACTTCCCGGAGAAGCTGATCCCGCTGCTGATCGTCAATGCCCTGGCCGGCCAGCCGCTGCCGGTCTATGGCGACGGCCAGCAGGTGCGCGACTGGCTCTACGTCGGCGACCACTGCAGCGCGATCCGCAGCGTGCTCGCGCGCGGGCGCATCGGCCAGACGTACAACATCGGCGGCTGGAACGAGCAGGCGAACCTTCACATCGTGCACAACGTGTGCGCACTGCTCGACGAACTGCGCCCGCACGCTGACGGCCCGCATGCGCGGCTGGTGACGCACGTGGCCGACCGCCCCGGCCATGACCGCCGCTACGCGATCGACGCCCGCAAGATCGAACGTGAACTGGGATGGCGCCCGGCCGAGACCTTCGCCAGCGGCATCCGCAAGACCGTCGCGTGGTACCTCGAGCACGCCGACTGGGTGGCGCAGGTGCGCAGCGGCGCCTACCGGGAGTGGCTGGCGACGAACTACGGCTCCCGCACGCCGGGGCCGGTCAGACGCTCCGCGGGGCCCGCGCCGTGAAGCTGCTGCTGCTCGGCTGCGGCGGCCAGGTCGGCTGGGAACTGCAGCGCGCGCTGGCGCCGCTGGGCCCGCTGACCGCGCTCGATTTCGACAGCACGCCGGCGGCCGACTTCACGCGGTCGGACACGCTGCCCGCGCTGCTCGATGCGGTGGCGCCAGACGTGATCGTCAACGCCGCCGCCTACACCGCGGTCGACCAGGCCGAGCAGGAGCCGCAGCGAGCGCTGACGATCAACGCCGAAGCCCCCGCCGTGCTGGCGGCATGGGCCGCGCGCCACGCGGCGACGCTGGTGCACTACAGCACCGACTACGTGTTCGACGGCAGCGGCAGCGCCGCGCGCGACGAGACCGCGCCGACCGCCCCGCTGAGCGTCTACGGTCGCGGCAAGTGCGAAGCCGAACAGCACATCGCCGCCAGCGGCTGCCGCCACCTGATCCTGCGCACGAGCTGGGTCTACGCGGCGCGGGGCGGCAACTTCGCCCGCACGATGTTGCGCCTGGGCGCCGAACGCGAGGCGCTGGCCGTGATCGACGACCAGGTGGGTGCGCCGACCGGGGCCGACCTGCTGGCCGACGTCACCGCGCACGCGCTGCGCGCACTGCAGCGCGACCCCGCGCTGGGCGGCCTGTACCACTGCGTCGCGGCCGGCGAAACCAGCTGGCACGGCTATGCACGCTTCGTGTTCGACTGGGCGCGCGTGCACGGTGTGGCGCTCCAGCTCGCGCCCGACGGCCTGCGCCCGATTCCGACCGCCGACTACCCGACGCCGGCCCGGCGTCCGCTCAACTCGCGCCTGGACACGACCCGGCTGCAGCAGGCCTTCGGCCTCCGGCTGCCGCGCTGGCAGACCGGGGTCGAGCGCATGCTGGCCGAGATTCACCGCTGACGACCCCCGCACCGCCATGAGATCGCGCAAAGGCATCATCCTCGCCGGTGGCTCCGGCACCCGGCTGCACCCGGCGACGCTGGCGATCAGCAAGCAGCTGCTGCCGGTGTACGACAAGCCGATGATCTACTACCCGCTGGCGTCGCTGATGCTGGCCGGCATGCGCGAGGTGCTGATCATCAGCACGCCGCAGGACCTGCCCCGCTTCGAGGCGCTGCTCGGCGACGGCCGCCGCTGGGGCATGGCCTTCGACTACTGCGTGCAGCCGAGCCCGGACGGGCTGGCGCAGGCCTTCATCCTCGGGCGCGACTTCATCGACGGCTGCCCCAGCGCACTGGTGCTGGGCGACAACCTGTTCTACGGCAACGACTTCCAGGGCCTGCTGCAGCGCGCCGATGCCCATGCCGAGGGCGCGACCGTGTTCGCGTACCACGTGCAAGACCCCGAGCGCTACGGCGTGGTCGAGTTCGACGCGCAGCGGCGAGCGCTGTCGATCGAAGAAAAACCGGCGGCGCCAAAAAGTCCGTATGCGGTCACCGGGCTCTATTTCTACGACGCTCAGGTGTGCGACATCGCCGCCGCGGTGCGGCCGAGTGCGCGCGGCGAACTCGAGATCACCGAGGTCAACGCGCAGTACCTGCGCCAGGGGCAGTTGCAGGTGGAGATCATGGGCCGCGGCTACGCCTGGCTCGACACGGGCACCCACGACAGCCTGATGGAAGCCGGGCAGTTCATCGCGACGCTGGAGAACCGGCAGGGGCTGAAGGTCGCCTGCCCGGAAGAAATCGCCTGGCGCAGCGGCTGGATCGACGCCGCCCAGCTCGAGGCACTGGCGCAGCCGATGCGCAAGAACGGCTACGGCCGATACCTGCTGAAGCTGCTCGGCGAGCAGAACTACTGATCGATCCGCGATGCGCCTGACGCCGACCGACCTGCCGGGTGTCGTGATCGTCGAATCGACCGTGTTCGGCGACGAGCGCGGCTGGTTCATGGAAAGCTTTCACGCGCCGCGCTTCGACGCCGCGCTGCGCGCACTCGGCCTGCCGCCGGCGCCGCCGTTCGTGCAGGACAACCACTCGTGCAGCGCCGCCGGCGTGCTGCGTGGCCTGCACTACCAGCTGCCGCCGCACGCGCAGGGCAAGCTGGTGCGGGTCGTGCGCGGCGCGGTGTTCGACGTCGCGGTCGACCTGCGCCGCGGCTCGCCACAGTTCGGGCGCTGGACCGGCGCCGAGCTCAGTGCCGCCAACCAACGCCAGCTCTGGATTCCGCCGGGCTTCGGCCACGGCTTCCTGACGCTGACTGACGACACGCATTTCCTCTACAAGACGACCGCGGTCTATGCCAGGGACTGCGAGCGCGCCCTGCGCTGGGACGACCCGGCGCTCGGCATCCGCTGGCCGCTCGCGCCCGACGCAGTGCCCCGGCTCGCGGACAAGGACGCCCACGCACCCGCGCTCCCCGACGCCGAGGTGTTCTCGGCGGAGGTGTTCTCCGGATAGTGCGGGCTTGAGCGGCTGTGTACATTCGGGCGCTTCGACAGCCGCTAGAACTCCGGAGACCGCCATGCACCATCACCCGACCCGTCGCCACATCGTCGCCACGGCCGCCGCTGCCCTGGTCGGCGGTGGCGCCCTTTTCGCCCCGTTCGCTGCGCAAGCCGAGCAGTTCATCAACATCCTGACCGGTGGCACCAGCGGGGTGTACTACCCGCTCGGCGTCGCGCTGGGCAAGATCTACGCCGACAAGATCCCGGGCGTGCGCACGCAGGTGCAGTCGACCAAGGCTTCGGTCGAGAACCTGAACCTGCTGCAGACCGGGCGGGGTGAGATCGCGCTCGCGCTCGGCGACTCGGTCAAGTCGGCCTGGGAAGGCGAAGAAGAGGTCGGCTTCCCGAAGAAGCTCGACAAGCTGCGCGGCGTCGCCGCCGTCTACCCGAACGTGATCCAGATCGTCGCGTCGCAAGGCAGCGGCGTGAAGACCTTTGCCGACCTGAAGGGCAAGAGCCTGTCGGTCGGCGCACCGAAGTCGGGCACCGAGGTCAACGCACGCCGCATCTTCGAGGCCATGGGCCTGTCGTACAAGGACCTCGGCAAGACCGAGTACCTGCCCTTCGGCGAGTCGGTCGAGTTGATCAAGAACCGCCAGCTCGACGCCACGCTGCAGTCCGCCGGCCTCGGCGTCGCCAGCATCCGCGACCTCGCGAGTTCGGTCCCGATCACGATCGTGGCGGTGCCGGCCGAGGTGGCGACCAAGCTCGGCCCGCCGTTCGTCGCGACGACGATCCCGGCCAATACCTACCAGGGCCAGACCGCCGACGTGCCGACGCTGGCGGTGGTGAACTTCCTCGTCACGCATGCCGGCGTGCCGGACGAGGTGGTCTATCAGATGACCAAGCAGCTGTTCGAGAACCTCGACACCATGGTCGCCGCACACAAGGCGGCGACGGCGATCAAGCTCGAGTCGGCCCAGACCGGCATGCCGCTGCCGCTGCACCCGGGCGCGGCACGCTACTACCGCGAAAAGGGGCTGCTGAAGTAGGCGGCAGCGGGTGAACACCGCCGCGGGGAGTGCATCGGCGGCGGCCGGGCCGGCGCCGCCGCCTGACCTCGACCTGCCCGCGGACGCCGCCGCGATCGCGCTCGAGCACGACCCCACCGCGGGGGACTTCCCGCCCGGCCCGTCCGGGCGGGTGCTGTTCGCGATCGCGCTCGCGTTCTCGGCGTTCCAGATTGCGACCGCGGCCCACGTAATCGACCTGCCCAGCCAGATCGTGCGCGCGGTGCACGTCGGCTTCCTGCTCGCGCTGGTGTTCCCGCTGATCGCCGTGGTGCGCGCGGCGCCACCGGCGGTGCGGCTGCTGGCCTGGGGGGCGGCACTCGCGTCCGTTGCAGTGGCGGCCTACCAGTGGAGCCAGTACAACGCGCTGATCCTGCGCGCGGGCGATCCCAACACGGTCGACCTCGCGGTCGGCATCGTGCTGCTGGCGCTGCTCTTCGTCGGCAGCGCGCTGCTGATGGGGCCGGCGCTGCCGATCATCGCCGGCATATTCCTCGCGTACTGCCTGCTGGGCCAGTACCTGCCGGCGCCGCTGAACCACCGCGGCTACG
The DNA here is from genome assembly GCA_040007675.1 of Rubrivivax sp. Taxonomy (GTDB): domain Bacteria; phylum Pseudomonadota; class Gammaproteobacteria; order Burkholderiales; family Burkholderiaceae_C; genus Rubrivivax. Next base: position 258 of record JBDTUO010000114.1, on the reverse strand, counting down.
ACGTCTCGCAGGTCATCGACCACATGGCCTTCGGCACCGAGGGCGTGTACGGCATCCCGACCTACGTGTCGTCGAGCTACATCTTCCTGTTCATCCTGTTCGGCGCGTTCCTCGAGAAGGCCGGCATGATCGGGCTGTTCACCGACGTCGCGATGGGTCTGTTCGGCAGCAAGCGCGGCGGGCCGGCGAAGGTGGCGGTGGTGTCGTCGGCGCTGATGGGCACGATCTCAGGCTCGGGGGTCGCCAACGTCGTCACCA
>JBDTUO010000113.1:0-7932 GCA_040007675.1 Rubrivivax sp. | reverse complement strand
GCCGTGGCGGTGGACGCCGCCTGGCCGAGGGCGCGTGCCAACAGCGTTTCGGCGTCGCGCCCATGGCCCGGGTAGGCCGCCAGCCCCATCCGCACGGAGACCCGGCACATCGCACCGCCGAGCTTGAATGGCTGGCGCAGTGACGCCGCCAGCTTCGCCGCCACCCGCGGCCCGGCGTCGGCGGCGTCGATCCAGGCGAGCAGCACCGCAAAACGGTCGTCGCCGATGGCGGCCACGACGTCGCTCGCGCGCAGCGCGGCACGCAGCCGGACGGCAACCTTGCGGCGCAGCACCTGCTCCGCCTCCGCCGTGGGCGAAATCGCGGGTTGTGACAGTCCGTCCACCTGCAGCACGATGAGCGCCATCGGTGCCGGCTCGCGCTCGCGCAGCGCGAGCAGGTGCGTCATGTGTTCGAGCAGTTGCGCGTGCGTGGGCAGCCCCGTCGCGAGGTCGGTCGCGTGTGCATCGCGCAGCGCCAGCTCGCGCCGCTGGCGTTCGACCGCCAGCCGGACGGCACGCGCGAGTGAGTCGACCGGGGTGGAGGCAGGCAACACGTCCTGCACGCCGGCGGCCATCACTGCCCGCACCGCTGCGTACTCTGGGGCGTCCGCGTGGGTGACCAGCAACAGCGCGAGCCGGCGCGCGACGCCGGCGAGCGGACCGTCGGGCGCCAACGCCGCCTGGGCCGCGGCGAGCGTGGTCGGCGACCACAGCAGCGCGTCGAACGGTGTGTGAGCCAGGTCACGCACGGCGTCGTCCGGCGTCGCCGCCTCGCGCCACACGAACGGCCCCCAATCCGATGCCGCGTCCGGGCGCGGCGCGACGCCGAGGCACAGTACGGTCAGCGTGGGGTCGGCGTCAGCGTCGGCGTGAGGGTCCATTGCAGCGATGATGCGCGTCAGGCGCCGGCAACGCCACCGTGCGACTCCCCAGCCGAAGTCCAGAAGCCGACGGCACCCACGCGCGCGCACGTGCAGCACGGTCTTCGGAAACGCAGAGGGCCCTCCCTCGATCCGGCCATCGCGCTTCCATCGAGGGCAAGGGCGCAGAATGCCCTCTCAGAACACAAGCACGACGCAATGGATCACTTTCGAGAACTTGCCGCGCTCGCAGCCCATTTGAGCAGCAGGCGCGATGCAATCGTCGAGGCCTGGCGGCACGCTGTCGTCCACGATCCGGGACTGACCACGAGCGCCACGTTGCCGCGCTCCCAGCTGACAGACCACATTCCGGTGATGCTCCAGGCCTATGAACGCCGGCTCGAAACGGACGCTGCGCCAGAAGCCATCCGCGCGCCAGATCAGGACGAGAGTGCGGCTGCGCATGGACTGCACCGCTGGCAGCAAGGCTACGACCTGCTCGAGGTCTCCCGTGAGCTCGGCTGCTTGAACGAGTGCGTTGTCGTCGAGCTCGAGGATTACGCCGAAGCCCATCCCGGCCTCGACCACCAGGTCATGGCCAGCGCCCGGCGCCTCTGGGCAAAAGTCAGCAGCCTCGAATCGAGCTCGAGCATCGCCGAGTACTTTCGGTTGCAGCAGTTGGAGGCCAACGGCCACATCTACGATCTTCAGCAGGCACTCGAAGCCCTGCGCGAGATAAGCCAGAAGCGGGCCGACCTGTTGCACGAAGCGGCCCATGACCTGCGCGGCAACATGAGCGTCGTCCTGACCGCGACCGCTGGGCTCAAGAAAACCGAGGTCGCCGAGGTACCGCATCACAACTTCCTGCGCATCCTCGACCGCAATGTGACGTCCCTGCAGCACCTGCTGGACGACGTGCTGAACATGGCGCGGCTGCAGGCGGGCAAGGATCGCCCCCGCGTCACCCCAGTCAACGTCGGCCAGCTGCTGCAGGAGCTCTGCGAGGACATGCAGGAGTTGGCGTGTCAGCGGGGCCTGACGCTGAAGTTCAGTGGGCCCTTGCCCTTCCTGGTCGAAGGCGATGCGATGAAGATCCGTCGCATCACCCAGAACCTCGTGCTCAACGCCATCAAGTACACCCGCGAGGGCGCCGTCGAGGTCTCATGGGCCGACGGCGCGGTCGATGATCCGAAACGCTGGATGTTGTCCGTGCAGGACACGGGCCCGGGCCTGGACGAGCGTCGGTCGGCGCCGCTGACCAATGCTTTGGAAGAAGCGACCGACGCCGCCCGTGCCGATACGGGTGAGCGATCAGACAACTCGAGCTCGGCGTCTCAGACTTCACGGCGCCTGCCACTCGAGGGCGGCGAGGGGATCGGGCTGTCGATCGTGAAGCGGCTGGCTGAACTCCTGGATGCCACGGTCGAGGTGCACAGCGAGTCCGGCATCGGAACGACGTTCAGGGTGTTGCTGCCGCGCAGGTACGCCGCTGCCTCCAGCGCTTAGAACAATTCGACGCGGCGCTGATGAAGGGTTTCGGCGGCGAAGGGCGTGGGATCTGCATGGCACCCACGTGTTGGAATCGATCGCCGCCATTCACCCCGGCCGCCTGCTGCCTGTGTGCCCCTGGATGCGATGCATTCTCGAGGCGGCGACATAGGCCTTCCAGCAGTGCGCCTTGTATTAGGGCCCTGTATCAGGAAGGGAGAAGCGCTGGATCCTTTTACAGATCAAGCACTTACGCAGACGTGGAGCGGGTGAAGGGAATCGAACCCTCGTATGAAGCTTGGGAAGCTGCCGTTCTGCCATTGAACTACACCCGCGCGGCGCCGATTTTAACGCGCTGACCGGCCGTTCCTGCTGGCGTGCCGAAGCCGGCCGCGCACGAGCGCGCCACACCTTCGCCGCACAATCGCATCGATGAGCCCGACGCCGCCTGACGCCGCCTCGACCGAGCTGCCTCCGGCACCGGCGCTGCCTCCGGACACCGCTTGCCCGAGCGCACGCCCGATCCGCAGCTACGTGCTGCGCGGCGGCCGCATCGGGCCCGGCCAGCAGCGGGCGCTCGATCAGCTCGGGCCGCGCTTCGTGCTGCCCTTCAGCGCTGCGCTGCCGCTGGACCTCGACGCCGCGTTCGGTCGTCATGCGCCGTGTGTGCTGGAGATCGGCTTCGGCATGGGCGACGCGAGCGCCGCGTTCGCCGCCGCGCGGCCCGAGCTGAACCTGCTCGGCATCGAGGTGCATCCGCCGGGCGTCGGCGCGCTGCTCAAGCAGGTCGGCGAGCAGGGGCTGACGAACGTGCGCATCGTGCAGCACGACGCGGTCGAGGTGCTGCAGCGGATGGTTCGTCCGCGTGCGCTCGCCGGCGTGCACATCTGGTTTCCGGACCCCTGGCACAAGACGCGGCACCACAAGCGCCGCCTGGTGCAGCCGGCGCTGGTCGCGCTGATCGCCGACCGGCTTGCTCCGGGCGGCTACCTGCACTGCGCGACCGACTGGCAGCCCTACGCCGAGCAGATGCGCGACGTGCTGCAGGCCGAGCCGCAACTTACCGCTGGCGATGCCGGCGCCGACGGCTACGCGGCGCGGCCCGCGTGGCGTTCGGCGTCGAAGTTCGAGCGGCGCGGCTTGCGCCTGGGCCACGGCGTATGGGACCTGCTCGCGCACAAGCGCGAACGTTGATCCGGGCGCGTCACACACGTCACGGGCGGTCGCGCCGCCACTCTATGATTCGCCGCTGGAGCGGCTGCTGCCGAAAAGGACTCTCTCTTGGATATCGTCTTGTTGGTCAAGGCGGCGATCATGGGCATCGTCGAGGGCCTGACCGAATTCCTGCCGATCTCCAGCACCGGCCACCTGATCCTCGCCGGCTCGCTGCTCGGCTTCACCGATGACAAGAGCAAGGTGTTCGACATCGCGATCCAGACCGGTGCGATCGCCGCCGTCGTGATCGTCTACTGGTCGAAGCTGCGCGACACCGCGGTCAACCTGCCGACGAGCGCCCAGGCGCAGCGCTTCGTGCGCAACGTCGCGATCGCGTTCGTGCCGGCGGTCGTGCTCGGCTTGCTGTTCGGCAAGGCGATCAAGGCGCACCTGTTCACGCCGGTCGTGGTCGCCACCGCGTTCATCCTGGGCGCCTTCGTGATCCTCTGGGCCGAGCGCCGCAGCACCGGCACCGCGCGCATCCACTCGGTCGACGAGATGTCGGGCTGGGATGCGCTGAAGGTGGGCCTCGTGCAGTGCGCCGCGATGATCCCGGGCACCAGCCGCTCGGGCGCGACGATCATCGGCGGCATGCTGCTCGGCCTGAGCCGCCAGACGGCGACCGAGTTCAGCTTCTTCCTCGCGATCCCGACGCTGATCGGGGCCGGCGCCTACAGCCTGTACAAGGAACGCGCGCTGCTGTCGGCCGCAGACCTGCCGCTGTTCGCGGTCGGGTTGCTGATGTCGTTCGTCTCCGCCTGGGTCTGCGTGCGGTGGTTGTTGCGCTACATCGCGACCCACACCTTCGTCGCATTCGCCTGGTATCGGATCGCGTTCGGCATCATCGTGCTCGCGACGGCGTGGAGCGGGCTCGTCAGCTGGTCGGATTGAGACCCTCCGCGCCGGCCGGCCGATTGACGCTTTCGGCCCCGGCTGGCACCATTACTGACCGATCGGTCAGTAATTGCATGTCCACACCAGCCCCCCGCCCCCGCCAGCGCCGCAGCAAGGAGACGCGCCCGCAGGAGCTGTTGGACGCTGCGCTGGCGCTGTTCGTCGAGAAGGGCTTCGCCGCGACCCGGTCGGAGGAGGTGGCGCGCCGTGCCGGCGTCTCCAAGGGCACGCTCTACCTGTACTACCCGAGCAAGGAAGAGCTGTTCAAGGCGGTCGTGCGGCACAACCTGACGCACCTGATCGACGAAGGGCTCGGCATGCTCGGCCGCTTCGACGGCCCGAGCGCGGACCTGCTGCGCCAGCTCGTCGAGCTCTGGTGGGAACGCTTCGCGGTCACCCCGGCGGCCGGCATCCACAAGGTCATGCTGGCCGAGGTGCGCAACTTCCCGGACCTGGCGCAGTTCTATGCGGATGAAGTGATCGCCCCCACCGAACGCCTGTTCTCGGGGGTGGTGCAGCGTGGCATCGACCGGGGCGAGTTCCGGCCCTTGCCGGCACACGAGGTCGCGCTGGCGCTGATGGCGCCGGTGATCTTCCTGTCGCTGCACCGGCATTCGTTCGGTGCCTGCCCGGCGCATGGCAACGACCTCGACCCGGTTGCGATCCTGCGCACGCAGATCGAGATGGCGCTGGGTGGGCTGCTGCGTCGCGACGCCGCGACCGCCCCGCCTACAATGCTCGATTCGGCTTTACATACCTGAGCAGGTATCAAATGTACGACCTGGAACGTGCCCGCTTCAACATGATCGAGCAGCAGATTCGACCCTGGGAGGTGCTCGATCCGACGGTGCTGGACCTGCTCGCCGCGGTGCGCCGCGAGGACTTCGTGCCACCGGAGCACCAGGCGCTGGCCTTCGTCGACACCCAGGTGCCGCTCGGCGGCGGGCGCTTCATGCTCGAGCCGCGGGTCGAGGCCCGGTTGCTGCAGGAGTTGCAGCCGCAACGCCACGAGAAGGTGCTCGAGATCGGCACCGGCACCGGCTTCATGGCCGCGCTGCTCGGCCACCGCGCGCAGCGCGTCATCACGCTGGAGCCGGACGCCGCGCTGGCGGTGGCGGCCGCGCACCGCCTGCAGCGGGTCGGGCTGGCGAACGTCACGGTGCGCCACCTGGCGGCCACGGAGGCAGCGCACGGTCTGCCCGCGGAAGCGCCGTTCGACGCCATCGTGCTGTCGGGATCGGTGCACGAGGTGCCGCGCGCGCTGCTCGAGCAGCTCAAGGGCGGCGGCCGGCTGGCGGCGATCGTCGGCGACGAGCCGGTGATGCGCGCCTGTCTGTTCACTCGGGCCACCGGCGGCGCCGATGGCTGGTCGAAGGCCGAACTGTTCGACACCCTGGCGCCGCGCCTGCCCGGCTTCGAGCCGAAGCCGCGCTTCGTCTTCTGACGCGTCGCGCCCGATGAAGCAGCTCAGCGTGCACGAACTCGCCGCCCGGGCGCACGACGCCCCGGCGTCGTTGCAGTTGCTGGACGTGCGCGAGCCGTGGGAGTGCGCGCTGGCGTCGATCGACCTGCCGGGCGTCGCCAGGCTCGTGATCCCGATGGGAAGCGTGCCGGCGCGGCTCGACGAGCTGCCTCATTCGCGGTCCGTCGTCTGCATCTGTCATCACGGGGCGCGCAGCGCACAGGTCGTCGCATTCCTGATGCAGCGTGGCTGGACCGACGTGTACAACCTCGCCGGCGGCATCGACGCCTGGTCGACGCAGGTCGACCCGACCGTGCCGTGCTATTGACCCCTGCAAGAGAACCACCACAACCAGAGGCGCGACCCGCCGACAGCGCCTGGCCGCATCCGGCCCGCCGTCGCCCGCCGCGCCCGGAACCCCGCTTGATCCGAGGACTGATGCCCATGCGTTCGATCCGTCTGTCCGCCGTCGTCGGCGCCCTCTGCCTGGCCGCCTGGCCGGCGATCGTGTCATCGCAGGGCCTGCGCGAACTCTACGAGTCGGCCCGCGCCTACGACGCGAACTACCTGTCCGCGCTGTCGCAGGCGCAGGCCGCCCAGTACCGCGTGCAGCAGGCCGAGGCGCTGAAGCGCCCGAGCGCGGCGATGACCGCCGACGCCACGCTCAGCCGCGTCGACCCCGAGAACCTTCCGGGTGGCAACGCCAACAGCCTGCGCGCCGGCGTGTCGGCCCGGTTGCCGCTGTTCAACCGCCAGTCCGACGTCACGATCACGCAGACGCGCAAGGCCTTGTCGGCCTCGCAGGCCGATCTCGACGCCGCCGAGCAGGACCTGATCGTGCGGCTGACGCAGGCCTACTTCGACGTGCTGGCCGCGCAGGATTCGCTCGGCACCAACCAGGCGAGCAAGGCGGCGATCGCCGAGCAGCTCGCGTCGGCGAAGCGCAACTTCGAGGTCGGCACCGCGACCATCACCGACACGCGCGAAGCGCAGGCGCGCTACGACCTCGTGCTGGCGCAGGAGATCGCGGCCGAGAACCTGCTGCGCACCCGCCACATCGCGCTCGACCAGCTGGTCGGTCGCAGCGGCGTGACGCCGCTCGGGCTGCCGACCCCCTTCGTGCTGCCCTTGCTGCAGCCGGCCGACCCGCAGGCGTGGGTCGGCACCGCCGACGCGCAACACCCGGCGATCCGGCGCGCCCGCACCGCGCTCGAGATCGCGCAGCTCGAGATCGACCGTATGCGTGCCACCGGCTCGCCGACGCTGGACGCCGTCGGCTCGGTCAGCGCCAACCGCAACAGCGGCGCCTACGCCAGTGGTTTCCCCGGCCTCAACCGCACGGCGGCTATCGGCGTGCAGTTCAACTGGCCGCTGTACACCGGCGGGCTGGTCGACGGCCGTGTGAAGGAAGCGGTCGCGCTCGAGGACAGCGCGCGCAACAACCTCGCTGCGGTGCAGCGCGGCGTGTCGCTCAATACCCGCACCGCCTACTACAACGTGTTGTCGTCGGCCGCCGAGGTCAGGGCACTAGAGGCCGCCGAGGCATCGAACAAGCTCGCGCTCGAGGCGACGCAGCTCGGCTACAAGGTCGGCGTGCGCGTCAACCTCGACGTGCTGAACGCGCAGACGCAGCTGTTCGAGACCCAGCGTGCGCTGGCGCGGGCGCGCTACAACGCGCTGGTCGGCAGCCTGCTGCTGCGCCAGGCCTCGGGCCAGCTGGGCGTGTCCGACATCGACGCCACCGGCGCACTGCTGCTGCGCTGAGCCCGGCGGCGCCCGCGGGCAGCGCCGCTGACGCCCCCGCGCACGTGCCCCCTCAGGCGGCAGGTCGGGCGGCATGCAGCGCGTCGATCGCCGCCGCCATGCGCGCGGCGGCGCCGCGGTGCGCGGCCGCGAAGGCACGGGCGCGCGCCACCCAGGCGGGCCGCGCCGGGTCGCCCGTGAGCGCGACCGCGGCGGCCACGCCAGCCGCCAGATCCGGCACCTCGCGCGCTGCGCCCGCCGCCTGCGCCA
>JBDTUO010000112.1:0-7946 GCA_040007675.1 Rubrivivax sp. | reverse complement strand
AGCAGGCCGACCTGGTGCTGTTCAACACCTGCTCGGTGCGCGAGAAGGCGCAGGAAAAGGTGTTCAGCGACCTCGGCCGCGTGAAACACCTGAAGGCCAAGGGGGTGCTGATCGGTGTCGGCGGCTGCGTCGCGAGCCAGGAGGGCGAGGCCATCATCCGCCGCGCGCCCTACGTCGACCTCGTGTTCGGCCCGCAGACGCTGCACCGGCTGCCGCAGATGATCGCTGCCCGGCGCGCCGAGCAGGCGCCGCAGGTCGACATCAGCTTCCCCGAGATCGAGAAGTTCGATCACCTGCCGCCGGCGCGCGTCGACGGTGCCAGCGCCTTCGTGTCCATCATGGAAGGCTGCAGCAAGTACTGCTCGTACTGCGTCGTGCCGTACACGCGCGGCGAAGAAGTCAGCCGCCCGCTCGACGATGTGCTGACCGAGGTCGCAGGCCTGGCCGACCAGGGCGTGCGCGAAGTGACGCTGCTCGGTCAGAACGTCAACGCCTGGCGCGGCCGCATGGGTGACACCGCGGAGATCGCCGACTTCGCGCTGCTGCTCGAGTACGTGGCCGAGATCCCGGGCATCGAGCGCCTCCGCTACACGACCAGCCACCCGAACGAGTTCACGCCGCGATTGATCGAGTCCTACGCGCGCATTCCGACGCTCGTCAGCCACCTGCACCTGCCGGTGCAGCACGGCAGCGACCGCATCCTGGCGGCGATGAAGCGCGGCTACACGGTGATGGAATACAAGAGCACGGTGCGCAAGCTGCGCGCGGTGCGGCCCGGGATCAGCCTGTCGAGCGACTTCATCGTCGGTTTCCCGGGCGAGACCGACGACGACTTCGCGCGCCTGATGGCGCTGATCGACGACGTGGGCTTCGACGCCTCGTTCAGCTTCGTCTACAGCCCCCGCCCCGGCACCCCGGCGGCCAGCCTGGCCGACGAGACGCCGAAGGCGGTCAAGTTGCAGCGCCTGCAGACGCTGCAGGCGGCGGTCGAGGCCAATGCGCGTGGCATCAGCGCCACGCGCGTCGGCACCGTGCAGCGCATCCTCGTCGAAGGGCCGTCGAAGAAGGACCCGCATGAACTGATGGGCCGCACCGAGTGCAACCGGATCGTCAACTTCGACGGTGGTCCGAACCGCGCCCGCCTGCTCGGCCGCATGATCGACGTCCGGGTGACGGCGGCATTGCCTCACTCGCTGCGGGGCGAGGTGCGGGTTCTAGACGCCGGCGCGAGCCTGCTCAGCGGCGACCACCGCGCCGACCGAAGCCCTGCCACCACAGCGTGAGCGCGCACACGGCGACCATCACGCCGTAGGTCACGATCCGGCCGTCCTGGCCGAGCAGCACCAGGCCGCCGACGCTGACCGCGGCGCAGGCGCCGACGGCCCATGCCGCCAGGCGGCGCCACGCCACGCCGGCCAGTTCGCGCCACCAGAGCGCCTTGACCGCGCTGGACGTGATGAGGCCGGTGAGCGCCGCGACGGCGAACAGGTTCAGCAGGTGCCAGACGACGTCCAGGGAGTTCATCGGGAAAGGATCGGGGCGGGCCTCGGGTTGATCGGGCGCAGGCGCGGCGCAGGTTCAAATCCTACAATCGACGCGTGAGCGTGCTCGCCCTCGGCCTGAACCACACGACCGCGCCGCTGGACCTGCGCGGCCGGTTCGCGTTCGCGCCCGAGCAGCTGCCGCAGACCTTGCGCGGGTTCCGCGAGCGGCTCGCGCGCGAGGCGCCGGAGGCCGCACTCGTGTCCACCTGCAACCGCACCGAACTCTACGTTGCCGCGGCCGACCCGCGGCGGCTGCCCGAGCTGGTCGGCCCGGCGCTCGACTGGCTGGCCGAACAGGGCGGCGTCAGCGGCAGCCAGCTGCAGGCGCACAGCTACCTGATGGAAGACCGTGCCGCGGCGCGGCATGCGTTCCGCGTCGCCGCCGGGCTCGACTCGATGGTGCTCGGCGAGCCGCAGATCCTCGGCCAGATGAAGGAAGCGATGCGCCAGGCCGGCGCGGCGGGCACGCTGGGCACGACGCTGCACCAGCTGTTCCAGCGCAGCTTCTCGGTGGCCAAGGAGGTGCGCAGCGCGACCGAGATCGGCGCGCATTCGGTCAGCATGGCGGCCGCATCGGTGCGGCTGGCCGCGCAGTTGTTCGAGGACCTGCGCGACATTCGCGTGCTGTTCGTCGGCGCCGGCGAGATGGTCGAACTGGTCGCGACACATTTCGCCGCCCGCAACCCGAAGTCGATGGCGCTGGCCAACCGCACGCTCGAGCGCGGCGAGAAACTCGCGAGCCGCTTCGGCGGGCAGGCGATGCGGCTGTCCGACCTGCCGGAGCGCCTGCACGAGTTCGACGCCGTCGTCTCGTGCACCGCGAGCTCGCTGCCCATCATCGGCCTGGGCGCGGTCGAACGCGCGCTGAAGGCGCGCCGGCGGCGGCCGATTTTCATGATCGACCTGGCCGTGCCGCGCGACATCGAGCCAGAGGTCGCATTGCTGCCCGACGTGTACCTCTATACCGTCGACGACCTGTCGGCGCTGGTGCAGACGGCAGGCGCCAAGCGCCAGGCCGCCGTGCAGCAGGCCGAGGCGATCATCGACGCCGGCGTGCAGAGTTTCCAGCACTGGCTCGACCAGCGTGCTGCCGTGCCGCTGATCCAGGCGCTGCACCGGCAGACCGACAACTGGCGTCTGGCCGAGCTCGGACGTGCGCGGCGCCGCCTGGCGCGCGGAGACGATGTCGAGCAGGTGCTGGACGCGCTGACACGCGGCCTGACGCACAAGCTGCTGCACGGCACGCTGGCCGAACTGCACAGCGCCGACCCGGCCGAACGCGCGCGGCTGGCGGCTACCGTCTCGCGTCTGTTCCTGCGCGCGGCCGCCGCCGCCGACGGCGAACGCGAAGAGCCCGCTGCCGCTTCCGACAACGACGCCGACGCGCCCGGCGGCGTTCGTTAGCGGCGCGGCGCCGTTTCTCGCCGGGTCCGGCCCTGCCGGCCGCGCCACCGTTTTCAGTTCGCCGTCTTCATGCAGCCCACGCTCCGCCACCAGTTCGAACGCCTCGCGATGCGGCTGGCGGAGCTCGATGCGAGCCTGTCCGACCCGCAGCTCGTGGCCGACCTCGGCCGCTGGCGCCGTCTGGCGCAGGAGCAGTCGGAGGTGGCAGGCATCGTCGAGCGCTGGCAGCGCTACGTGAAGCGCGAGGCCGACCGTGACACCGCGCTCGAGCTGCAGTCCGACCCCGAGATGGCGGAAATGGCGGCGCTCGAGATCGAAGAGACCACCGCCGAGCTCGAGCGGCTGCAGGCCGAGCTGCGCCTGGCCCTGCTGCCGAAGGACGCGGACGACGCGCGTAACGCGTTTCTCGAGATCCGCGCGGGTGCCGGGGGCGACGAGAGCGCGCTGTTCGCCGGCGACCTGGCGCGCATGTACGGCCGCTGGTGCGAGCGGCAGGGCTGGCGCACCGAGGTGATGAGCGAAAGCGTGGCCGAACTCGGTGGCTACAAGGAACTGGTGCTGCGCATCGAAGGCACCGGCGTCTACGGGGGCCTGCGCTTCGAGTCCGGCGGCCACCGCGTGCAGCGCGTGCCGGCGACCGAGAGCCAGGGGCGCATCCACACCAGCGCCTGCACCGTCGCGGTGCTGGCGGTACCCGACCCAGCGGAGGAGATCACGCTCAACCCGGCCGAGCTGCGCATCGACACCTTCCGCGCCAGTGGCGCGGGCGGCCAGCACGTCAACAAGACCGACAGCGCGATTCGCATCACCCACCTGCCGACCGGCATCGTCGCCGAGTGCCAGGACGACCGCAGCCAGCACCGCAACAAGGCGCAGGCGATGGCGGTGCTGCAGGCGCGGCTGCGCGACAAGGACCGCAGCGAGCGCGCCGCGCAGGAGGCGGCGGCGCGCAAGACGCTGGTCGGCAGCGGCGACCGCAGCGACCGCATCCGCACCTACAACTTCCCGCAGGGCCGCGTCACCGACCACCGCATCAACCTGACGTTGTACAAGCTGGGCGCGGTGCTCGACGGCGACCTGGCCGAGTTGATCGAGGCGCTTCGCCAGGCCCGCGCCGCCCAGCAGCTCGCGCTGCTCGAAGCGGGCAACGGATGAACGCGCCGCTGCCCGCATCCGACCCGCGGGCGACGACGGTGGATGCGGCCCTCGCGGCGGCCCGTGCGGCAGGGGTCGCGCGGCTGGACGCGCAGCTGTTGCTCGCCGCGGCGCTCGATTGCCCACGGACCTGGCTGCTCGGCCATGGCGACGCGCTGCTCGCGCCTGCCGTCGCCGGGCGCTTCGATGCCGCCTGGCGGCGCCGCGCCGCCGGCGAGCCGCTGGCCTACCTGACCGGCCGGCGCGAGTTCCGAGGCCTGCTGCTCGCGGTGACGCCGGCGGTGCTGGTGCCGCGACCGGAGACCGAGCACCTCGTCGACTGGGGGCTCGAACTGCTCGAAACCGCGCTGAGCGATCGCCGCGCGCCGCGGGTCGCCGACCTCGGCACCGGCAGCGGTGCGATCGCGCTGGCGCTGGCCGCCGCCTGGCCCGCTGCGGGCGTGGTGGCCGTCGAGCGCAGCGAGGCCGCGCTCGCAGTCGCGCGCGGCAACGGCCGAGCGCTGGGGATCCCGGTCGACTGGCGGTCCGGTGACTGGTGGCACGCGCTGGCCGGCGACGACGGCTTCGACCTCGTGCTGAGCAATCCGCCCTACGTGGCTGCCGGCGACCCGCACCTGGCGGCGCTCGCGCACGAGCCCCTGTCGGCGCTGGTGGCGGGTGTCGACGGCCTCGACGCGCTGCGCACGATCGTCGCCGGAGCGCCGCCGCGGCTGGCCGCCGGCGCCTGGTTGCTGCTCGAACATGGCCACGATCAGGGCGCGGCGGTGCGCGCGCTGCTCGAGGCGCGCGGTTTCGATCGCGTGTCGACCCGCGCCGACCTCGCCGGCCTGCCGCGTTGCTCCGGCGGGCGTTGGCCGGGCCCCACGAATGAGCGCCCCGGGCCTGACGGCGTGCAAAACGGGCGCTGAGGAGGCGCACGCCGACGCCACCGGGGCTACCATGGTGGCGAGGGCGGTGGTGCTATCGCCCGCGGGAGACGACGATGACCAGCCGCCGACGCCTGCTTGTTGCCCGCTGCATGCTGCTGGCCACGACGGTGGTCGCCGCGCAGGCCTCGTCCGCGGCCGACGGCTTGTCGACGCCGGCAGACGATGCCGCATGGCCGACCTGGCAGATGCGCCTGTCGGTGACGACGAGCGCGCCCGGTCCGCTGTGGTCGGCATCGCTTACCGACACGCGGCGGCTGCGTCAGGCCTCGCTGCTCGGGGACGTCTATCTCGGCAGCCCGTGGTTCGGACAGTCGGCGCGCTGGCGCGGCGGCCTGCGTGCCACCGGTGGCGTCCTGCTCGGTCCGCTCGGTCCCTCGATGGTGAACGGGACGGGGGCGGCCTCGGTCAGCCTCTGGGCGTTGACCGGCACGGTCTACGACAGCGCCGCCGCCGACCTGCCGCTGCGGCCGTACTTCGGGGTCGGCTACGCCGGGCTGTCGGTGCGGCACGGCTGGGGCGTCTCGGCCGACCTGGGGCTGGTGGCCGGTGAGCCGGGCGCCTTGCTCGGCAGCGACGCGCTGACCAGCGGTTGGCGCCGGCTCGACCTGCAGCCGGTGGTGCGTTTCGGGGTCAGCTACGCCTTCTGAGGCGGCGTCGTCCGACCCAAGGCCATCGCGTCAGCCACCGCCGCGGCAGTGCGATCGCGGGTACAGTGTCGGCATCCCCTCTTTGCCAACGGCAGGTTTCGCCATGGACGACGCTCAGCAGCGCATCGACGCGCTGGTCAAGAACAACCGGGTCGTGCTCTTCATGAAGGGCACGGCGCAGTTTCCGATGTGTGGCTTTTCCGGCCGCGCGATCCAGATCCTCAAGGCCTGCGGCGCGGAAGAGCTCGCTACCGTCAACGTGCTGGAGGACGAGGCGGTGCGCCAGGGCATCAAACACTATGCCAACTGGCCGACCATTCCGCAGCTCTACGTCGGCGGCGAGTTCGTCGGCGGCTCGGACATCATGATGGAGATGTACGAGTCGGGTGAGCTTCAGCAGCTGATCGGGGCGCACTGAGCTCCGGCGCCTGATCGGCGCGCATCGAGGTGACCCCTCCGGCGCGCCTCGTCGTCGGCATCACCGGCGCCACCGGCGCGATCTACGGCGTGGAACTGCTGCGCCGGGCGCGTGCGCTCGGGTTGCAGACGCACGTCGTCGTGACCCCCGCCGGGGTGCTGAACGCTCACCACGAACTCGGCCTCGACCGCCATGCGCTCGAAGCCGAGGCCGATGTCGCGCACCCGCCGGGCGACATCGCCGCCTGCATCGCCAGCGGCAGCTTCGACACCGCGGCGATGCTGATCGCCCCGTGTTCGATGAAAACGCTGGCCGCGGTCGCGCACGGCCTGTCGGACAACCTGCTGACGCGCGCCGCCGACGTGACGCTGAAGGAGCGTCGTCGCCTGGTCCTGCTGGTGCGCGAGACACCACTGAACCTGGCCCACCTGCGCAACATGACGGCCGTCACGGAGATGGGCGGCATCGTCTTTCCGCCTCTGCCCGCCTTCTACCACCGGCCGCAGAGCGTGGCCGAGATGGTGGCCGACACCGTCGAGCGGGTGCTGGCCCTGGTCGGCGCGCCGGGCGCGGCGCCGCGCGCCTGGGCCGGGCTCTAGACCGCGGCGCGGCGCCGACCGCTTACGACGCCGAGCAACGATGCCCAGCGGACCATTTGGCTGGCAGGGCGTGCCGGAGATCGCCGAGCACTCCTGGGCCTATCCGGCGCTCGAGGTGGTTCACATCGTCGGCATCGCGCTGCTGTTCGGCAACCTCGTGCTGCTCGAGTTGCGCGTGTGGGGCGTCGGACCGGCGTTGCCCTTGCGCTCGCTGGCGCGGTTGGCGCTGTCGCTGACGGTGTTGGGGTTCGCGCTGCTGGCTGCGAGCGGGCTGACGATGTTTGCCGCCGCACCGGGAGAACTGCTGGCCAATCGTGCGTTCGTGGTCAAGATGGGATTGGTGGGACTGGCCGGGCTCAACGCCGTTGCGTTTCACTTCCGTGGAGGGCTCAGCCGGATCGATTCGCGGGCGCGTGCGCAGACCGCGTTGTCGGTGGGGCTGTGGCTCGCGGTGATCGTCTGCGGTCGCTGGATCGCGTACGTTTGAGGCCATGATGCAACGACGCCACCTGCTCCTCATCGCCGGCGGCACGGCTTTCGCCGTTCCCGCCGCGCGCGCTCACCACGGTTGGAGCAGCTTCGATCAGAGCCGGCCGATCTACCTCGAGGGCAAGGCCGTGAGCGTGGCATGGCGCAACCCGCACGCCGAACTCGCGCTCGAGCTGCCCGACAACCATGCGCTCCCGGCTGACCTGGCGGGCCGTACGCTGCCGGCGCAGACGGCCCCAGTCGACGGCGCGGCGCTGCTGAAGGCGGCCCGCCGCCCGACGCGGGCCGATCGGCGCTGGGAGATCGAGCTCGCGCCGCTGACCCGCATGGGCGCCTGGCAGGTGGCCGAGATCAAGGCCGGCGACACCGTTGGCGTGCTCGGCTTCACGTTCACCGAGGAGAAGGGCGCGCCGGTGCTGCGTGCCGAATACCTGTGGGCGGGCGGCAAGGTCGCCGGGCTGCGCAGCTCGCCGGCCTGACGTCCGGGGTCGAGGCCCACTGCGCGGCGCTGGACGGCCCCGCAGCCCCGCCGTCAGACGCGGAACGCGGCGCGCGCCGCCTCCAGCGTGGCGGCGATGTCGTCCGCGTCGTGAGCAGCGCTGACGAAGCCAGCCTCGTACAGCGCCGGCGCAAAGTAAATGCCGCGATCGAGCATGGCGTGGAAGAAGCGGTTGAAGCGTGCCTGGTCGGTCGCCATCACCGCCGGGTAGTGCTGCGGCAGCGCGTCGGCGAAGAAGAAGCCGAACATGCCGCCCTCGGCG
>JBDTUO010000111.1:0-7968 GCA_040007675.1 Rubrivivax sp. | reverse complement strand
CCAGGCCCAGCGCGATGCGCGGTGTCGGCAGCTCGAGCGCGCGGCGCAGCGTCTCGAAGTCTTCGCCGGTGAGTGCAGCGTGGCCGCGCCACGCCTCCAGCGCCAGCCGCGCATCACCGATCACGGCGCCGCTGACCCACAGCGTGTCGCCCGCGCGCGCGCCGGAGCGCAGCAGCGCCTGGCCGGCCGGCACCTCGCCGAACACCGTGATGCCTATCGTCAGCGGGCCAGCGGTGGTGTCGCCGCCGACGAGCTCGATGCCGTGGGTGTCGGCCAGCGCCAGCAGGCCGTCGGCGAAGGGGCCGAGAAACTCGGCGTCGACACGCGGCAGCGCGAGCGCGAGCGTGAACGCCAGCGGCGCTGCGCCGCAGGCCGCGAGGTCCGACAGGTTCACCGCCAGCGCCTTGTGGCCCAGCCGCGCCGGCGGCACGGTGGACACGAAGTGCCGCCCCTCGACCAGCAGGTCGCTCGACACCGCGAGCTGCATGCCGGGGGTGGGCGTCAGCAGCGCGCAGTCGTCACCGACGCCGAGCGCGGCGCGCCGCACCGGGCGCCGGAAGTAGCGGTCGATGAGTTCGAACTCCCCCATGCACGCGATCATAGAGAGGGCGGCGCCCCGTTCGCGCGGCCGGTTGTGCGGCCGGTTGTGCGGCCGGTTGTGCGGCAGGTTGCGCCGCCCGTTGTGCGCCCGGTTGTGCGGCTACGATGGCGGCGCCATGCCGCGCGACCGTTCCTCTGCCGCCTCCGCCGCCGCCAGCTCGGGTCTCGTTTATTCGACCGACGGCGGCCGCATGTGCGCGCAGTGCCGCCGCCCGCAGGCCGCGTGCACCTGCGACGCCGACGCGGCAGCCGCGGCCCGTCGCGCGGCCGCGTCGCTCGACGGCGCCGCGCGGGTTCGGCGCGAAACCGCCGGCCGCGGCGGCAAGACCGTGACGGTGGTGTTCGGGCTCGCGCTCGACGACGCAGCGCTGGCCGCTCTCGGCAAGCGGCTGCGCACGCAGTGCGGCACCGGTGGCAGCGTGCGTGACGGCCGCATCGAGCTGCAGGGCGACCACGTCGAGCGCGCCATCGCGGCGCTGGCCGCGGCCGGCGTGGCGGCGAAACGGGCCGGCGGCTGAGCCAGCGGATGACCCCAGCGCCGCCCCTGACCCATGCGCTGCGCTGCCGCTGTGGCGAGTTGCGCGGCAGCGTCACGCCGGCGCCGTCATCGAAGCGGGTGATCTGCTACTGCCGCGATTGCCAGGCCTTTGCGCGTGTGCTGGGCCATGCCGCAGACGTGCTCGACGCCGCGGGCGGCACCGAAGTGCTGGCCACGCTGCCGCAGCACGTGCAGTTCACCGCCGGCCTTGACCGCCTCGCCTGCCTGTCGCTGCGTGAAGGCGGGCTGCTGCGCTGGTATGCGAGCTGCTGCCGCACACCGATCGGCAACACGCCTCGCAACCCGCGGCTGCCCTACGTCGGTCTCGTGCACAGCGCGCTCGGCAGTGCGCCGGCGCGGCAGGCATCGTTCGGTCCGCTGCGCATGGCGGTCAACCGCGGCGGCGCGTCGCAGCCGGTGCAGGCGCCACGCTGGGCCAACGCGGTCGGCATCCTGGGCCTGATGAAGACGCTGCTGCTCGCGCGCGCCGGCAGCGCCTGGAAGACCAACCCCTTCTTCGAGCCCGGCACCGGCTTGCCGACGCGGCCGGTACAGGTGCTGGACGGCGCGGCGTTGACGGCGGCGATGACGGCGGCAATGCCCGCGCCACTGACCGCGCCCCTGACGGCGGCACAGGACGCCGGTGTGCATCGTCCCGGTCCGCGCTGATTCCGCGTCGCCGGCGGCGCGCGTGTCGAAGTCACCAGCCCCCGATCGTCGTGGGGGTGGAGCGCCGCTGCCGCTTGCCGGTGCCGGTGCCACCCTATTGTTTTGACCCCGACAGGAGACCGAAATGCGATTCATGGTGATGGTCAAGGCCACGCGCAGCAGCGAAGCCGGCGAGATGCCCACCGAGCAGGAGTTCGCCGAGATGGGCCGCTTCAACGAGGAGCTGGTCAAGGCCGGCGTGATGGAGGCCGGCGAAGGCCTGCAGCCGAGCGCCAAGGGCGCGCGGGTGCGCTTCTCGGGCCGGCAGCGAACGGTCACCGACGGCCCGTTCGCAGAGACCAAGGAGCTGGTCGCCGGCTACTGGATCTGGAACTGCGCGTCGCTGCAGGAGGCCATCGAATGGGCCAAACGCTGCCCGAACCCGATGCGGGAGGACAGCGACCTCGAGATCCGCCAGATCTTCGAGGCGGACGACTTCGGGGAGGCGCTCACGCCCGAGCTGCGAGCGCAGGGGGAGCGCCTGCGTGACGAGATGGAGACCAAGAAGGCGCGCCCCGGCTGATCACGACCGGCCGCGGGCGGGGGCCGCGGGCGGGGCGCGAGCGGGGCCGCGAATGGCCCCCGCGGAGCGACCTCGGCGCTACGCCGGGCCGTCGTGCAGCGGGTCCTGGCCTGCGCCGTCTTCCGCGCCGCGCACGCGCACGCCGCCCGGCTGGCCGTGCACCTCGACGAGGTCCCCGGCGCGCAGCTTGCGCCCGCGCCGGCGCTCCGGTTCGCCGTTGACGCGCACCTCGCCGGTGGTGATCAGCGTCTTCGCGCCGCCGCCCGCCATCAGGCCGCTGGCCTTCAGCAGCGCCTCGAGCGTGATGTGCGCGCCGCGCAGCGGGAAGTCGGTGGGGGAGGCAGTCGTCATGGTCTCGCTCAGGTCGGTCCGGTATCGGCTCGTGCCCACACCAGCAACAGGTTGTTGGCCGGCATCTCGACGCGTTGCTGCAGCGCCAGCCCGACGGCCGCGGCCGCCTCGACCACGTCGGCCAGGCGCCGCACGCCCCAGGCCGGGTTACGCCGGCGCAGGTCGGCGTCGAACGCGACGTTGCCCGGCGCCGCCGGTTCGCCATCGACGAGCACCGGGCCGTAGGTCAACAGCACGCCGTGCGGCGCCAGGTGGCGCGCGGCGCCGCGCATCAGGCCGGTGCAGGCGACCCAGGGCGCGATGTGGATCAGGTTGGCGCAGAAGATGGCGTCGACCGGCGCGGGTGCACCCGGCCAGGCCTCGGCGGCGGCGTCGAGCACGATCGGGGCGCGCACATTGGGCAGGCCTTCAGACCAGGCGCCGATCGACGCCAGCGCGCCTGCATCGCAGTCGCTCGGTTGCCAGTTCCAGCCGGGCAACGCGGCGGCGAACGCCGCGGCGTGCTGGCCGCTGCCGCTCGCGACCTCCAGCGCCGTGCCGCGCGCCGGCAGCAGGCGTTGCAGCGCCGCGCTCAGCGGCGCGCAGTTGCGCTCGGCCGCAGGGCTGTGCAGGCGGGCGGCGGAGGTCATTGCGGCCAGATCGCGTGAGCGCGTGATCGCGTCAACGCCGCGAGCGTTGGCGCTGCGCCAGCGGGCGTTTGCCCTGCAGCTGGCGCTCGATGCCGTCGTTGAGCTGCGCGCGCAGGTCCAGCACCTCCTCCACCAGGCCGTAGACGCCTTCGAAGCGCAGGTGCAGCCACAGCCACAGCGTGCACGCGCGCAGCGCCTGCTCCATGCGCTCGAGCCGGCTGTGGCCGTCGACGGTGTCGAGGAATTCGGGGCGTCCGGCGCTGCCGTTGCGCGCGTGGCCTGCGGCCCAGCCGAGGTAGGCCTGCAGCGTGTCTTCGCTGCGGGTGTCGACCGGCGCCTGCGCGTAGGTGAAGCGCTGCTGCAGCGTCAGCGTGGCCGCATGGCGGTCGAGCGACTCGGCCAGCATCAGCATCGCCTCCAGCTCGGCGACCGCGAAGTGCGCGTCGTCCAGCCGCAGCTGGTCGACGAACACGCCGAGCACCTCGCGCAGCCGGGTGCGGCCGAGCCGCGCGGCGATCGTCTCGACGTGCCAGCCGTTCGGCGCCACCGGCGCCTTGAAGTCGCGCGGCGCGTGCGGGTGGTGCGCGAGGCGCTCCTTGAGCGCACGCAGCGCGGTCGGCTCGGCGTCCTCCAGCACGCCGACAAAACCTTCGTCGTGCATGCCGAAGCGGCCCGCGCGGCCGGAGATCTGGTGCACCTCGGAGGTGTCGAGGGCGCGGTCGGTGACGCCGTCGAACTTGTTCATGGTGCTGAACAGCACGCGCCGGATCGGCAGGTTCAGCCCCATGCCGATGGCATCGGTCGCGACCAGCACCTTCGACCCGCCGGTCGCGAAGCGTTCGGCCTCGCGTCGCCTTACCTCGGGCGGCAGCGCGCCGTAGATCACCGACACCACGTGGCCGTCGGCGGCGATGCGGTCGCGCAGCCGCAGCACCTCACGCCGGCTGAAGGCCACCACCGCGTCGCCCGACTGCAGCGACGCCAGCGACACCGCCTTCGGCAGCAGCTGCACGTGCTGCTTGCGCTCGAAGTGGCGCACCGTGCAGCTCTCGCCGCACAGGCCGAGCAGCGTCTGCAGCACCGGCACCGCGTACGACGAGCAGATCACGATCAGCTCGCGCGCCGGCACCGCGACGATCGCCTGCGTCCAGGCCCAGCCGCGCGCCGGGTCGAAGATCATCTGCGCCTCGTCGACGACGGCGACGTCGACCTCGCGCCGCGTCGCCACCATCTCTATCGTGCTCGAGACGACGCGGGCGTCTGCCGCCGGCACGTTTTCCTCGCCGGTGAGCAGCGAACACGGCACGCCGCGGGCGACGAGGCGATCGCGCCCTTCGAGCGCGAGCAGCCGCAGCGGTGCGAGGTAGGCGCCGTCTAGCGCCTGCGCGAGGCGCTCGAACGCGGCGTGCGTCTTGCCGCTGTTCGGCGGGCCGACGTACAGCGTCACGCGGCGGGTCTGCCGGCGCGCGAGCGGGAATGTCGCCGGGTAACCCTGGAACGCGAGTTCGAGCGTCAGGCCGTCGAGCGTGTCGCGCTCGGCGCCGGCCTGGCGCCAGCGCTGCAGCGATCGCTCCCACGCGGCCTGCAGCTCCGCCGCGCTGCGCGGCGTGGCGGCCTCGGCCTGCAGCCGCGGCAACAGCGTGCCGAGGTCGTGCGCACGTTCGGCCCGCGCGGCGGCGATCACCGCCTGCAGCGCTTCGGCCAGCGCCGGTGCATCAGGGTGGGGCGGCGGCGGCCCGAGTGCGGCCTGCAGCGCGTCGGCGCGACCGTCGCGGAAGTAGGCCCAGACGGGCGCGTCGGCCAGCGGCGCGCGGTACAGCACCGGCACCACCGCGCCCGCCGCGGCACTCTCCGCCGGCAGCGCCGGCCGCAGCGTGTGGCGGATCAGGCGCGACCACATGCCGTCGCGGCGCGTGATCGCCATCGCCTCCAGCGCCGCGCGGCGGTCGAGCATGTGGGCGCGCGCCGGTGCGCCGCTGCCGATCGCGTCCAGATGGGCCAGCGCCGACTCGACCAGCGACGGGTGGATCCAGCGGCTCGGGCGCTGCCCCGGCACCGCCTTGGTCAGCATCACGTAGCCGAGCGCGTCGAGCGCGGCATCCGGGTCGGCGCCGTCGGCGCCGGCGTGCAGGTCGGCCGGTTTGATCACCTGCGGCAGGTGATAGGCCGCCTGGCGCAGGCGCGTCAGGTCGGCGCTGGCCAGGTGGGACGGCAGCCGTTCGGCGTGGCGGGGATGGGGCAGTCGGTGGGGCATGGGTGCAAGGAGGTGAGCCGCCGATGATCGCCGATCGGCGGCGTTCGCCCCCCGCGCGACGCGCGGCGCGGCAGATGACAAAACTGTCATCTGGCTGTCGGGTGGCAGCGAGACGCGGTTCTTAGAGTTCAGTTCATGCCGGGACCGATGGTCGGTGCCGGCAAAACCAGACCCCCCAGGAGCTCACCATGAACACCACCACCCGCACCACCGTCATGACCGTCGCCACCGCCGTCGCCGCCCTCTTCGGCGCCTCCACTGCCTTCGCGCAGGAAGCCACGCCGGACGCGTGGCCCACGGTGTCGATCGCCAGCCGCGCCGACGTCTCGTCCGATGCCCGTGCCGCGCTGCGCGCAGGCACCCTGCCCGGCGGTGAAGCCGACGCCGTCTACGCGTCGAACGGTTTCATGTCGACGCTGAGCCGCGCCCAGGTGCAGGCCGAAGCGATCGCCGCCCGCCGACTGGGCGTGCTCGACCGCGGTGAGGTAACCGCGCTGCCGATCACGGCCGCGCAACGCGACGTGATCCGCCAGGCGGGCCTGATGGCCGTGTCGAGCGACACCGTCGCGCAGGCCGCGGTGCGTTGACCCGACAACACCTCCACAACCCCCCAGGATCACGAGCCCCGGCGAATGCCGGGGCTTCGTTCGTTGGGGCGGCGCACTTTGGGATGCGCCCGCGGCCAGCGCCGCGCCGCGGCTGGTGGGGTCGTCGAGGCCCACGCGCGCTCAGGCTGCGCGCACCGCGGGCGGGCCAACCCGGAACCCACCCGCCGCGGGCGGCGGGCCACCGGCGGCGAGGCGCACCGCGCAGTACTTCAGCTCCGGGATCTTCGCCACCGGGTCGAGCGCCGGGTTGGTGAGCCGGTTCACCGCCGCCTCGAACCAGCAGAAGGCAACGAACACGGTGCCCGCGGGCACGCCCTCGTCGGCACGCGCCCACAGGCTGACCGTGCCGCGGCGCGACGCCAGCGTGACGACGTCGCCGGGCGCGACGCCCGCGGCCGCCAGCGTCGCCGGGTGCAGCAGCGCCACCGGCTCGGGCTCGATGGCGTCCAGCACCGCGCTGCGCCGCGTCATGCTGCCGGTGTGCCAGTGCTCGAGCTGGCGGCCCGTGATCAGCACCAGCGGGTAGTCGGCGTCGGGCCGTTCGTCCGCCGGCACCAGCTCCGCGGGCACGAAACGCGCGCGGCCGTCGGCGGTCGGAAAGCGGTCGGTGAACACGACCGCCTGCCCGGGCTCGTCTGCGCGCGGGCATGGGTAGGTGACGGCGCCCTCGCGCTGCAGGCGCGCCCATGACAGACCGGCCAGGCTGGGCATCAGCGAGCGCATCTCCTCGAACACGCGGCCGGCGGCGGTATCGCAGTCGGTCGGCGTGGCGCCGTAGCGCGACCCGTCCAGACCGAGCCGCTCGCCGAGCGCGAGCAGGCACCACAGGTCCTGGCGCGCCTGCCCCGGCAGGTCGAGGGCGCGCCGGCCGAGCTGCACCAGGCGGTCGGTGTTGGTGAAGCTGCCGGTCTTCTCGGCGAACGCGCTCGCCGGCAGCACGACGTCGGCCAGCGCTGCGGTCTCGGTCAGGAACAGGTCCTGCACGACCAGCGTGTCGAGCGCCGCCAGCGCGGCGCGCGCGTGTGCGGTGTCGGGGTCGCTCATCGCCGGGTTCTCGCCCATGATCAGCATGCCGCGCACCTCGCCGGCCGCCGCCGCGTCGAGGATCTCGACCACGGTGCGGCCGGGTGTGGCGTCCAGCCGCTCGGGCGCCACGCCCCACGCGGCGGCAGCGGCGGCGCGCGCGGCCGGGTCGGTGACCGGACGGTAGTCGGGGTACATCATCGGGATCAGCCCGGCGTCGCTCGCTCCCTGCACGTTGTTCTGGCCGCGCAGCGGGTGCAGCCCGGTGCCGGGGCGGCCGATCTGGCCGGTCGCCAGCGCGAGCGCGATCAGGCAGCGCGCGTTGTCGGTGCCGTGCACGTGCTGGCTGATGCCCATGCCCCAGAAGATCATCGACGCCCGGCTGCACGCATACAGGCGCGCGACGCTGCGCAGGGTGCCGGCGTCGATGCCGGTGACCGGCGCCATCGCCTCCGGGCTGTAGCCGCGCACGGTGGCGGCCAGCGCATCGAAGCCGCTCGTGCGGTCGGCGACGAAGGCGGCGTCGACCAGCCCTTCGTCGACGATCACGTGCAGCATCGAGTTCAGCAGCGCGACGTCGGTGTCGGCGCGGAAGGCGAGGTGGTGGGCGGCGTGGCGCGCGAGCTCGCTGCGCCGCGGGTCCATCACGATCAGCGTCGTCGTGCCGGCGCGCACCGCGTTCTTGATCCAGGTCGCCGCCACCGGGTGGTTCACGGTCGGGTTGGCGCCGATCA
>JBDTUO010000110.1:0-7971 GCA_040007675.1 Rubrivivax sp. | reverse complement strand
CTGCCCGGCGTCTACGTCGGCGTCGTGATGGGCCGGCACGCGGGCTTCCTGACCGCAGCGTCGGCCCTCGGCCGGCGTTTCCCGGACGACGGTCCGCACCTCATCTACCTGCCCGAGCGACCGTTCGTGGTGGGCCGCTTTCTCGCCGACGTGAAGGCGGTCGTCGACCGGCTCGGCCGCTGCGTGGTCGCGGTGTCCGAGGGGGTTCACGACGGCAGCGGCACGCCGATCCTCGCGCAGCTCGCGCGCCAGGCCGAGCACGACGCGCACGGCAACGTGCAGCTGTCGGGCACCGGGGCGTTGGCCGACCTGCTGTGCGAGCAGATCAAGGCGCAGCTGAAGCTCAAGCGTGTGCGCGGCGACACCTTCGGCTACCTGCAACGCAGCTTCCTCGGCTGCGTCAGCGACGTCGACCAGCGCGAGGCGCGTGAGGTCGGCGAGAAGGCCGTCCAGTTCGCGCAGTGGGGGGACCAGGGTGCACCCCGCGACGGCTCGATCGCCATCCGCCGCTGCGGGGACTACGCGGCCGACTTTCGGCTGCTGCCGCTGACGGATGTGGCCGGCAAGACGCGCACGATGGACGATGATTTCATCGCCGCCTCGGGCACCGACGTCACCGAGGCGTTCCGGCGCTACCTGCTGCCGCTGCTCGGCGCCGGCATGCCGCAGGCGCAGCGGCTCCGTGGCGCGGCGGTGGCTCGGGTGGCCCGGCCGCCGTCGGCGAACCCGGGCCCCACGGGCGGATAGAGTCGGGGCTTCAGCTCAATCGACCTCCGCCGGGCGACGTGCCGCGCGGGTCTGCGCATGGACTTTGACTGGACGAACCCGTATCCGACGCGGCGCAGCCCGCTGTTCGCGCGCAACGTCGTCTCGACCTCGCAGCCGCTGGCGGCGCAGGCGGGGCTCGCGATGCTGCAGCGGGGCGGCAGCGCCGTCGACGCCACGATCGCGGCCGCGGCCGCGCTGACGATCGTCGAGCCGTGCTCCAACGGCCTCGGCAGCGATGCGTTCGCGATCCTGTGGGACGGTGAGCAGATCGTCGGGCTCAACGCGTCGGGCACGGCGCCGGCGGCGTGGACGCCGGGGTACTTCGAACGCCGCCACGGGGGCCAGATCCCGGTGCGCGGCTGGGACAGCGTGACGGTGCCGGGCGCCGTCGCCGGCTGGGCCGCGCTGCACGCCCGCTATGGCCGCCTGCCGTTCGCCGACCTGCTGGCGCCCGCGATCGAACTCGCCGAGCGCGGCTACGGCGTGGGCGTCGTCACCGCCGGCAAGTGGGCCGCCGCGGCACCGCTGTTGCGCGAACAGCCAGGCTGGGCCGACGCCTTCCTGCCGCGCGGACGCGCACCGCATCCGGGTGAGCGATTCGCGTTGCCGGCGGCGGCGCGCACGCTGCGCCGCATTGCCGAGACCGGCGGCGAGGCTTTCTACCGCGGCGACGTCGCGGCGGCGCTCGCCGCGCACGCGGCAGCACACGGCGGCAGCCTGACCGAAGCCGACCTCGCAGGCTACGCGCCGCTGTGGGTGCCGACGATCGAGGGCCGCTTTGCCGGCCACACGGTGCACCAGATCCCGCCGAACGGGCAGGGCATCGCGGCCCTGATGGCGCTGGGCATGCTCGAGCGCTTCGACCTCGGCGGCCTGGCGGTCGACGGCGTGGCGTCGCAGCACCTGCAGATCGAGGCGATGAAGCTGGCCTTCGCCGACACCTACCGCTGGGTCGCGGACGAACGCGCGATGACCGAGGTCCGCGCCGCTGATCTGCTCGACGGCGGCTACCTGCGTGAGCGCGCACGCCTGATCGACCCGAAACGCGCGCAGGACTTCGGCCCCGGCGCGCCGCCACGCGGCGGCACCGTCTACCTCACCGCGGCCGACGAGCGCGGCATGATGGTCAGCTTCATCCAGTCGAACTACATGGGCTTCGGCAGCGGTGTCGTGGTGCCCGCGGTCGGTGTCAGCCTGCAGAACCGCGGCCACGGCTTCACGCTGGAGGCCGGCCACCCGAACCTCGTCGCACCGGGCAAGCGGCCGTTCCACACCATCATCCCGGGTTTTCTGGCCGAGGGCGGGCAGCCGGTGATGAGCTTCGGCGTGATGGGCGGCAACATGCAGCCGCAGGGGCACCTGCAGACGCTGGTGCGCATGCTCGTGCACGGCCAGCAGCCGCAGGCCGCGTGCGACGCGCCGCGCTGGAAGGTCGACCGCGGCTTGCGGATCGACTGCGAACACACGATGGCACCGGCGCTGCGCGACGGCCTGCGGTCGCTCGGCCACGCGCTCGAGGCGACGACCGATTCGTACATGGACTTCGGCTCCGGCCAGTTCATCGCGCGCCTGTCGGACGACCCGGAAGACGGTTACGTCGCCGCCAGCGATGCCCGGCGCGAAGGCCAGGCGGTGGGTTTCTGACCCCGGCCGCGCGATGCTCGTCGACCACTTCGATCAGTACTTCGAGCTGCTGCCGGTCACGGACGCGGTGGCTCGCGCCGCGGTGCATCGCCTGCGCTACGCCGTCTACTGCGAGGAATTGCGCTACGAGGAGGCGTCCGCGTTTCCCGACGGCCAGGAGCGCGACAGCCACGACAACGATGCGCTCTACGCGCTGCTGCGCCACCGCGCGAGCGACCGTCCGGTGGCCTGTGTGCGGCTGGTGGTCGACGGCGACCAGCGCGGCCGGCCGTTCCCGTTCGAGCAGGTCTGCGCCGGCCGCCTCGACCCCGCAGAGATCGACCTGCGCACGCTCGACCGCTCGCGCTGCGGCGAGATCTCGCGGCTGGCGATCCACCAGGATTTCCGGCGCCGCCGCGGTGAATGGCAGACGCCGGAGGCGGTGGGCGACGCCGACGCGCAGTCCGGTGGCCAGCGCCGCTACCCGCTGCTGCCGATGAGCCTGTTCCTGGCCGCCGCGGCGCTGGCGATGAACCGGGGCCTGGCGCAGGTGTTCGTGATGATGGAGCCTCGCCTGGCCCGACTGCTGGCGAGCTGCGGCATCCGCTTCACCGCGGTCGGCGAGGTGATCGACTACCACGGCCTGCGCGGGCCGTTCCGCATCACGCACGCCGCGCTCGAGCAGGGCCTGCCGCCCGAGGCCCGGGCGCTGCTCGACGCGATGCGGCACCGCCTGCGCTGACGCGGCGCCCCGCGCGCCGGACTTGATATCGTCGCCGCCGCCCCCATTGCAATAGCAGTCAAGGCCGCGCGCCGCGCGCCACTGAAACCGGACTCCCCCGATCGACATGAGCAAGCAAACCCATTCGTTCCAGGCCGAGGTGCAGCAGATCCTGCACCTCGTCACGCATTCGCTGTACTCGAACAAGGAGATCTTCCTGCGGGAGCTGGTCTCCAACGCGTCCGACGCCTGCGACAAGCTGCGCTTCGAGGCGCTCGACCACCCCGAACTGTTCGAGGACGCGCCCACCCTCGACATCCGGGTCTGGTTCGACGCCGAGGCCAAGACGATCACGATCCGCGACAACGGCATCGGCATGAGCGAGGCCGAGGCGATCGAGCACCTCGGCACGATCGCCAAGAGCGGTACGCGCGAGTTCATGGCGCGGCTGCAGGGCGACCAGAAGAAGGACGCCAACCTGATCGGCCAGTTCGGCGTCGGCTTCTACTCGGGCTTCATCGTCGCCGACCGCATCACCGTCGAGACGCGCCGCGCCGGCCTGCCGGCCGACCAGGGCGTGCGCTGGACCAGCGACGGCAGCGGCGCGTTCGAGGTCGAGACGATCACCAAGCCCGCGCGCGGCACCGACGTCACGCTGCACCTGCGCGACGGCGAGGAGGACTTCCTGTCGGCCTGGCGGCTGAAGTCCATCATCTCGAAGTACTCGGACCACATCTCGCTGCCGATCCTGATGGTCAAGCGCCAGTGGGACGAGGACAAGAAGGCCGAGGTCGCCACCGACGAGTGGGAGACGGTCAACAAGGCCGCGGCGCTGTGGGCGCGCCCCAAGAGCGAGGTCACCGACGCCGAGTACCAGGACTTCTACAAGCAGATCAGCTACGACACGCAGGCGCCACTGGCCTACACGCACAACCGCGTCGAGGGCCGCACCGAGTACACCCAACTGCTGTACGTGCCGGCGAAGGCGCCGTTCGACCTCTGGAACCGCGACAAGCGCGGCGGCGTCAAGCTGTACGTCAAGCGCGTCTTCATCATGGACGACGCCGAGTCGCTGATGCCGGTCTACCTGCGCTTCGTCAAGGGGGTGATCGACTCGGCCGACCTGCCGCTGAACGTCAGCCGCGAATTGCTGCAGGAGAGCCGAGACGTGAAGGCGATCCGCGAAGGCTCGACCAAGCGCGTGCTGTCCATGCTCGAGGACGTGGCCGAGGACCAGAAGGACAAGTACGCCGAGTTCTGGCGCGAGTTCGGTGTGGTGCTGAAGGAAGGGCTGGGCGAGGACCACACGAACCAGGAGCGGCTGGCCAAGCTGCTGCGCTTCGCGTCCACGCATGCCGACGAAGGCGTGTCGCTCGCCGACTACGTCGGCCGCATGAAGGAAGGCCAGGAGCTGATCTACGTCATCACCGCCGACAGCCTGGCCGCGGCCAAGGGCAGCCCGCAGCTGGAGGTCTTTCGCAAGAAGGGCATCGAGGTGTTGCTGCTGACCGACCGCGTCGACGAGTGGATGCTGAGCCACCTCTACGAGTTCGAAGGCAAGTCGCTGCAGAGCGTGGCCAAGGGCGGCATCGATCTCGGCACGCTGCAGGACGAGGACGAGAAGAAGGCGGCCGAGGCGGCGGCCGAGGCGTCCAAGCCGCTGCTCGAACGCATGAAGGCCGCGCTGAAGGAGCGTGCGAAGGACGTGCGCGCGACGACGAGGCTGGTCGACTCGCCGGCCTGCATCGTCGTCGACGAGGGCGACATGAGTTCGCACCTGGCGCGGCTGCTGAAGCAGGCGGGGCAGGAGGCGCCACGCGCGCAGCCGGTGCTCGAGATCAACCTGGAGCACGCGCTGATCAAGCGGCTCGAGGCGAGCCCCGAGGAGGATCCGCAGTTCGACGACCTCGCGCAACTGGTGTTCGACCAGGCGTTGCTGGCCGAAGGCGGTCAGCTCGAGGACCCGGCGGCCTATGTGCGGCGCGTCAACAAGTTGCTGACTGCGGGCGCCTGAACGGAAAGGACTGCGGCCGGCGGGCGGGGCTCAGCCGCCCTCGGCCATGGCTTCGAGCTGTTCGCGCAGCTGGGTTGTCTGCTGCGACCAGTAGGCCGCGCTGCCGAACCACGGGAAGTTGAGCGGGAAGCTCGGATCGGTCCAGCGTTCGGCCAGCCAGGCGCTGTGGCGCAGCATGCGCAGCGTGCGCAGCGGCTCGATCAGCGCGCGCTCGCGGTGGTCGAAGTCGCTGAACTGCTCGTAGCCGTCCAGCAGCGTGTCGAGCTGGCGCGCCATCGACGTCCGGTCGCCCGACACGAGCATCCACAGGTCCTGCACGGCAGGGCCCTGCACGGCGTCGTCGAGGTCCACCACGTTCGGGCCGCTGTCGCGCCACAGCACATTGCCGGGGTGGCAATCGCCGTGCAGTCGCAATGTCGCGACCGGCGCCGCGGCGTCGAACGCGGCCGTGATCGCGGCGGTCGCCGCGGCTGCCGCCGCCTGCCACGCCGGGCGTTCGGCGTCGCTGACGAAGCGGCCGTCGACCAGCGTGCGGACCGAGCGCGTGCCGTCGACCTGCGGGGCCAGCGCGACCCGGTGCTCGAACCGGCGCCGGCGGCCGACCACATGCATGCGACCGATGAAACGGCCGAGCTGGCGCAAGGTGTCGTCGGCGTCGAGGTCGGGTTCGCGACCGGCACAGCGCGCCGCCACCGCCCAGCGGTGGATTCCCCGGCGCGCCAGCGTCGGCGGGGCGCCGAGGCGGAGCAGCGGCGCGTCGGTGTCGGACTCGTCCGCGGGCACGAGCGCCGGGTCCGGTGCGGGCGGCAGGACCAGCGGCGGCACGACCGAGATCTCCTCGGCGGCCAGTTCGAGCGCGAAGGCATGCTCCTCGAGGATCTGCGCGTCGCTCCAGCGCGCCGGGCGATAGAACTTGGCGACGACGGCGCGGCCGTCCTCGAGGAAGACCTGGAAAACGCGGTTCTCGTACGAGTTCAGCTGCAGGATGCGCCCGTCGCCGTGCAGGCCGACGTCGTCCAGCGCCTGCAGCACCTGGGCCGGTGTCAGTCCGGCATAGCCCGGTGGGGTCTGCGCAACTGGGGCTGTCAATGGCGCACCGGCGGCGGCGCACCAGGCGCGCCGGGCGGGACGGGCGGCTCATCGAGCGGGCCCTCGCGCACACTCACGCCGCGCAGGAAGCTGCCGAAGTCGCTCGGCGCACCGGCCGCGGCTTCGCCGGGTGATTCAGTGCCGAAGAAGGAGTCCTGGAAGAAGCCCGAGTCCTGCCACAGCGCGCGCGAGTCGCGCCGGCGGGTGACGCCGCCGCCGGACCCGGCGCGCATCGCCGGTCGCGGCGCCGCGGACGCCGACAGCGGCCCGCGGCTGGAGGTTGCCGACTGCGGCACCAGCAGCTGCAGCTCGGGGATGGACGGCAGGTGGTCGATCGGGCAGTTCATGTAGCGCACGCCACACGCCGCGAGCACCTGCTTCTTGATCTCCTGGACCCGGCGCGACTGGGGCCGCCCGGTGTCGAGGTCGATCGCGGCCAGCACGCGGCCAGCGGCACTGCAGATCGCGAAGCCGACGTGCGTCGAGCCGAGCAGTTCGTACCAGTAGCGCACACGTTCCGGATCAGTCGGCTGGCAGAAACGCACCAGCGGCAGCTTAGACAGCACCACGTGGTGCGGCAGCGCATCGCGCAACTGGCGGTAGACCCGTTTTTCGTCGCCGGTGAAGACCGGGCGCGGCAACAGCGACCACTCGGTCGGCAGCGGCGCGGGTTCGGGCCGGCGCCGGCGCAGTGCCCACAGCAGACCGGCCGCGGCCAGCAGCGCCACCGATACGATGACGATGATCCAGGGCAGTTGGTCAGATGACATCGAGGCTCGGGGCAACATGCCAGGAAACCGCGGCCGGCGGCCGCGGTTCGGCAGTGGAGGATGTTAGCCGCCGCGCTCGTGCCGTCGCCCCGGGTGTGCCCCGTGGGTGGGGGACGCCGCGGTGCATTGCGCCCCCTTCATTCGAGCGGCGCCGCGGAGGCCTCCGCAGGCGCCGCCTCGGGTGTACCTGCTGCGAGCCCGGCTCGCCCGGATCGACCCGATCGACCAGTCCCTTCGGCGCCATCGGACAGGGCGTCGAGCCATTGGTCGACCCGGAGCGCACGGCGCTTCCAGCCGTAGTCGAACTCGGCGACCCGCGTGGCGACGATCTCTTCGACCTGCGTCGCCAGCGACTGCCGCGGCAGCTTCAGCACCGCCTGCGAGTCCGGCCCGTCGCGCTCGACGACGGCACCGGCGTGGCGCGCGATGCGCAGCATCGCGGTGTTCTCGGACAACGCGTGCACGACCAGCGTGTCGATACGCTGGTTGCTCGCGTGTAGCACGGCGCGCTGGAACAGGCGCCCGCCGAGGCCGCGCCCGCGCTGGGCCGGCAGCACCGACACCCCGAACTCCGCCGCCTGCGCCCGCTCGATACCGCCCAGCGTCGCCAGGTGCGCCATCGCGACCAGCTCGAGCCGGCGGTTGAAGACGCCGAAGACTTCATCGCGCTCGAAGTCGAGCAGGTCGACATAGCGGCCGAGCTGTGCATCGGAGGGCTGGTGGCCGAAGCGCAGGTAGCGGTCGGCAGGCGCCAGCGCGAGCAGGTGGGCGAGGATACGGGGCCGGTGGCGTTCGGCGAGCGGGCGGATCGGAACCCATTGCAAGCCGTCACTGTCAGCCCCGCGCGCCGCGGGTTCGGCGGGTGGCCGGGTGCGGTCGTCGTATGCCATGGTGTGGCCTCGAGGAGTGGGACGGCGCATGCTAGCGGAAAGGATTAGGGTTTTCCCTCAGTTCGAGGATGCCCCTTGCGCTGAGGCGCTGAGGCG
>JBDTUO010000109.1:0-8007 GCA_040007675.1 Rubrivivax sp. | reverse complement strand
CGGCTCGAGCGCGGCGAGCAAGTCCTCGAGCGACACTGGTTTGACGAGGTGCCCGTTGAAGCCCGCGTGGGCGCTGCGGCGCTTGTCTTCGGCACTGCCGTAGCCGGTCAGCGCCACCAGGCGCGAGTCGGGGCCGAACCGTCGGCGCCACTCGCGCGCGGTTTCGTACCCGTCCTGGCCGGGCAGGCCGATGTCCATCAGCACGAGGTCGAACGGCGGCGCGGTCGCGGCCTGGGCCAGCGCCTGGGCGCCGTCGTGCGCCACGCTGACCCGAACGCCCACCAGTCGAAGCACCTCTGCGATCGCATCGGCGGCGTCGACGTTGTCGTCCACCACCAGCACGTGCGCCCCCTCCCGGACGCCGTCCTGCGCCAGCGCCGGCAGTGCCTCCGCAGGGGCGTCCACCAGCGGCAGGCGGACGATGAAGCTGCTGCCGAGGCCCGGTCCGGCGCTGGTCGCGTGCACCGCGCCGCCATGCAGGCGCACCAGCGTGCGAACCAGCGTCAGCCCGATCCCGAGCCCGCCAGGCGCCCGGTCGAGCGAACCCGGGGCCTGCGTGAACATCTCGAAGATGCTTTCCAGCATTCCGGGCTGGATGCCGGTGCCGTTGTCCTCCACCGACACCCGCACCGCGCCATCCTCCTGCCGGCAGCGCACCCAGATGTGGCCCCCGGGCTCGGTGTACTTCGCCGCGTTGTTCAGCAGGTTCGAGAAGACCTGGGTCAGCCGCACGCGGTCGCCCCGGATCCAGCAGCCTTTGGCATCACCCTCGACGTGCAGCGCGTGGCGCCCGGTCTCGATCAGCGGCCGGGACGATTCCACCGCCACGCCGATCACGTCCTCGAGGCGCAGCGCCTCGTGCCGCAGTTCGATCAGGCCGCGGCTGACACGCGAGACGTCCATCAGGTCGTCGACCAGGTGCGTGAGCTGCTGCACCTGGCGCGAGACCATGCTCAGCACGCGGTCCTCCGGCGGCTGGCCGGCGCTGCGCCGCAGGATCTCGACCGCGGTGGTCAAGGGTGCCAGCGGATTGCGAAGTTCATGCGCCAGCATTGCCAGGAACTCGTCCTTGCGCCGGTGCTCATGCTGCAGCTGGTGGTTCAGGTCTGCCGCTGCGGCGCGCGCCTTGTCGAGCGCCTGCGCGAGCTGATGCGCGTGCGCGGCGGCTTCACGCGCGTCCTTCGCCTCGGCGGCGCCGAGCCGCAGCGCCTGCTGGGCGCACAGCACAACCGACAGCAAAGGCATCGCGGCGCGCAGCAGGTCTGGGACCTGTGGCGGCACGGGCCCGACCAGGATGAACGCGAAGCCCGACTCGGTCAGGGCGTGCGCGTGCCAGGTGGCGGATTCCAGTTCCACCTCCCCCGCGACCTCGCGCTCGTCGATGCAGCGCGCCAGCAGTGCACGCCAGCTGTCTCCCGCCCGAAGCGTTTTCGGCATCCCGGGGGCCGGCAGCATGACGGGCAACTCGGGGTCCTGCACGTACAGCAGACAACGGTGCGCCGACAACCGCGAGGCGATTGCCTGCGCTGCCACCTGGCGCGCCGAAACGTCGGCCAGGGCGTTGATCAGCGCCGCGAAGTCCGCCGGCCCGTCACTCATTGCGGCAACACGCACACCACCGCTGTGCAGTTGTGGAATCCGCCGAACTGTCCTTCCGAGCGGGCGATCTGGCCATAGGTGTTGCAGCCGACGAACCCGGCGGCGGCCAGCAGCTCGGCGCATGCCTGCAGCTCGTCCTCGAAGGCGCGGCCCAGGCGCAGCCGCGTGGCGACGCAATCGAACACGAAGGCCGCCGCCGGCTCGTGGCCAGACAGCGCGTGGAGCGCCGACCGCACCGCTTCGCGCGCCGCCTGGACCGCCGAGTCTGCATTGGTCTTCATCAGGTGCACGATGACGCCCTCCGGAACCGCCGCCGCGCACGCGATGGCGCCGCCCTCAGCCAGCGCCAGCGGCACGCGCAAGCGATAGCCTTCTTCGGAGCGGATGCCAAGCACGTTGTGCAGGAAAAAGGGCATCGGATCCTGCAGGTCGAGGGTCTGCCCGGTCAGGCGTGCGTGCTCCTGCAGCGCCTCGAGCGCCGGTGCGCCGTTGAGGCTGACCAGCAGGTTGCCGTGCGCCTCGGTGACGCGAAACCCGTCCCCCGCCGGTACCCAGCCATGAGCCACCCCGATCCCCACCGGCTTGTGCGACAGGATCTCCAACGCCGCGACGGCGTTGCTGCAGGCTTCGGCGCCGGCGAACACGTGGGTGGTGCTGAAGCGGCCGTCATCACCGGCGCCGCCGCCGAAGAAGCGGTAGGTGCCCGAGGTGCCCACCGTCATCTCCTCGACCAGCATGTCGGCATGGCCGGCAAGGGCGTCCGCCATCACCAGTGCAGTGCGATAGGGGTAGTCCGCCCGGGCCACGCCCCGGAACGCCCCCACCACCTGACGCGCGGCACCGCGGGGGTCGTCCCGCACGCCCTTGCCCAGCCCGACGCTGAACAGCATCTGGTCGGAGCGCAGGCCGAGTGCCGATACCTGGCCCTCTCCGCGCCCCTGGTCGGTGAACTCGCCGGCCGACGACGAGCCGACGATCACGTCCGTGCCGACCTCCGATCGCAGCGCTGCCAGCAGGCTCGCATAGTCGTGCTGCGCGGAGGCGAAGACGACGACGGCGTCCGCGGCGGCACCGCCGAACGCGTTGCGTATGGCTTGCCCGAGTTCGGCGCCGGCGCGGGCGCTGTCGCGGGTTTCGCTGCGGGCGACATGGGTGTGTGTCATCTGAAAATACTCTCCATCGGGCCGGCCGTCCGATTGTGCCGGGAACTCGGCGCCGACGGCACAATCGAACGGTGCCTCCGGCCGCGACGTGGTCCGGGAAGGCTCGCCTGCGTCACCATCGCCGTCGCCAATGAACAAGAAAATGATGTGGGTCGTTCTCGCCACCTTCGTCGTCACGACGCTCGGGGTGCTGCTGGTGCTGAATCTGGGCAGCGGCGAACGCAAGATCGAAAGTGACCTGGAACGCCAGTACGCCACCGAGGACGCGCAGTTCCGGCGTTCCCTCAGCGCGTTGCTCGGCCCGCCGGTGCTTGACGGCAACACGGTCGAGGTGCTTCTCAACGGCGAACAGATCTTTCCTTCGATGCTGGCTGCGATCCGCCAGGCACGGCACACGATCACCTTCGAGACCTATATCTACTGGTCCGAGTCGATCGGCAAGGAGTTCGCCGACGCCCTGTCCGAGCGTGCCCGCGCCGGCGTGCAGGTGCACGTTCTGCTCGACTGGGTGGGCAGCATGAAGATGGACGAGGACAGCCTGGCGCGCATGAAGGCGGCCGATGTGCAGGTGATGCGCTACCACCAGCCGCACTGGTGGAACCTGGCGCGCCTGAACAACCGCACGCACCGCAAGCTGCTGGTCGTCGACGGCCAGGTCGGCTTCACCGGCGGCGTCGGCATCGCCGACAAGTGGCGCGGCCAAGCGCAGGACGCGAAGCACTGGCGCGACACGCACTTCCGGGTCACCGGCCCGGTGGTGGGCCAGATGCAGGCAGTGTTCATGGACAACTGGATGAAGGCACGCGGCCGCGTGCTGCA
This sequence comes from Rubrivivax sp., assembly GCA_040007675.1. Classification (GTDB taxonomy): domain Bacteria; phylum Pseudomonadota; class Gammaproteobacteria; order Burkholderiales; family Burkholderiaceae_C; genus Rubrivivax. The sequence continues at coordinate 4,426 of JBDTUO010000109.1, read as the reverse complement.
CGGCGAACGCTACTTCCCGGCGCTGCAGCCAACCGGTAGCCAGCCGGCGCAGATGTTCAGCAGTTCGCCCACCGGCGGCAGCGAGAGCATGCACCTGATGTACCTGCTGGCGATCAATGCGGCCGAGCAGCGCATCGACCTGTCCAGCTCGTACTTCGTGCCCGACGAGCTCGCCACCCAGGCGTTGGTGGAGGCAGCCCGGCGCGGCGTCAAGATCCGCATCATCACGCCCGGCGGCAAGATCGACACCGAGGTGGTGCGGCGCGCCTCGCGCGCCCGTTGGGGTCCGCTGCTCGAGGCCGGCATCCGGATCTTCGAGTACCAGCCGACGATGTTCCACTGCAAGGTGATGGTCGTCGACTCGCTGATGGTGTCGGTCGGTTCGACCAACTTCGACAACCGGTCGTTCCAGCTCAACGACGAAGCCAACCTGAACGTGCTGGATCGGCGTTTTGCCGACGAACAGATCCGCATCTTCGATGCCGACCTGCAGCGCACGCGCGAGGTGACTCTGGAGGCCTGGCGCACCCGGCCGTGGCAGGAGAAGGTTATCGAGCACCTGGCCTCGCTGCTCGGCGATCAGCTCTGAGGCGCGGCCCGCCAGACCGGCACGCCACGGATTCGAGCGCACGGGCTGCGCGTGAAATGATCGGGCATGCCGCTGAGCCCTGCCGACCTGGACCAGATTGCCGCGCGCACCTTGTCGCACTACAACGAGCGTGCCGTCGATTTCTGGAAGGGCACGCGTGACCACGATGTCAGCCAGAACATCGACGCCTTGCTCGCCCAAATTCACGCGATACCACCCTTCGATCTGCTGGACTTCGGCTGCGGGCCGGGGCGGGATCTGTGCACCTTCAAGGCGCTGGGCCATCGCGCCGTCGGCCTCGAAGGCTCGCCGCAACTGGCCGCGATGGCACGCGCCCACAGCGGGTGCGACGTGCTGGAGCAGAACTTTCTGAATCTCGAGCTGCCCGATGAGCACTTCGACGGCGTGTTCGCCAATGCCGTGCTGTTCCACATCCCCAGCCAGGCGCTGCCGCGGGTTCTCGAGCAACTGCATGCGACGCTGAAACCCGGCGGCGTGCTGTTCAGCTCGAACCCCCGCGGCGACGGCCAGGAGGGGTGGAATGGCGATCGCTATTGCGCGTTCCACGATTGGCCGGCATGGCGTGCGCATGTCGGCGCGGCCGGTTTCGTCGAGCTGACGCACTACTTTCGACCTGACGGTGTGCCGGTCGAACAGCGACCCTGGCTGGCCAGCGTGTGGCGCAAGCCCGGCCCGTCGGACTCCGTGGTGCTGTGAACTACAACTGCCGGCTCAGCGAGTGTCGATCGCCTGGCCACCGAGCTCGGCCGAGGTTCAACTCGCCAGCGTATACACCCCACCGCGCTCGATCGCGCGCCGGTACGCCGGTCGCTGCTGGAAGCGGCGCACCCAGGCGTCGAGGTGCGGGTAGTCGACGCGCAGGCCGCGCGCGGCTTCGCCGACGAAGCTCATCTGCACGTCGGCGCCGCTGAAGCGGTCGGCGACCAGCCACTCGCGGCCGTCGAGGGCGCGGTCGACGTAGCCCAGGTGGTTCTTCAGCTCGCTCGTGATGCGCGGCGCCAGTGGCGCGCCGGCGTCACCCAGGCGCGACACGTAGAGCTTGAGCATCAGCGGCAGCATCGCGGAGCCTTCCGCGTAGTGCAGCCACTGCTGGTAGGCCTCGAAGTCGGCCGACGGCGCCGCCGGCTGCAGGCGGCCGTCGCCGTGGCGGCGGATCAGGCTGTCCACGATGGCGCCGGACTCGATCAGCGTCAGCCCGTCGTCCTCCACCACCGGCGACTTGCCCAGAGGGTGCACGGCCGCCAGCTCGGGCGGCGCCAGGCGCGTCGTCGCGTCGCGCGCATAGCGGCGGATCTCGTACGGCAGCCCGAGCTCCTCCAGCAGCCACAGGATGCGCTGCGAGCGCGAGTCATTCAGGTGGTGCACGACGATCATCACGGGCCTTGGTCGGGGTGTGGGGTTCTGGATCATAGGGACGCGGCGATCCGGCCCGTCGGTCGACGGGGGTGCTCCCGCGGCCGCCCCGACGTCGTTTTCCTGTCTCCTGCGGGACACGCGAACCGGGGGTCCCGGGGGCGACCAGGGGCGGGGCAACCCGCGTCGCCGGGGCGGGCCCCTTCGGGTAGCCTGCACCATCGGACTGCCCGGGCGCGCGGCGCCTCTGCGCTCCGCCTGCCCGGCTTTCGGGCGAGCCCACCACTCAGGAAACAAACTCATGCACAAGCACATCGTTGCGATCGCCGTGGCGGCGGTCGTCGGCCTCGGCACCCTCGCTGCCCCGTCCCCCACCGTCGCGGCCAAGCCGCCGGCGTATTTCGTCGATGCCGCCAAGCTGCCGTTCGGCGCCTTGGCCGGGCTGCCGGCGACGCAGCGGATCTGGGGCGTGCACAACGGCGCCGGCTACCGCATCGAGGTACCGGCCAACTGGAACGGGCGCCTCGTGATGTGGGCGCACGGCTACCGCGGCACCGGCCTGGAGCTGACGATCGACAACCATCCGCTGCGCCAGTTCCTGGTCGCGCAGGGCTACGCGTGGGCCGCGTCGAGCTACAGCCGCAATTCGTACGATCCGTCCACCGGCGCGAAGGACACGCACGCGCTGACGAAATTCTTCAACGGCCGCTTCGGCAAGCCGACCCACACCTACATCACCGGCGCCTCGATGGGTGGCCACGTCACCGGCATCGTGGCCGAGCAGTGGCCGCAGTCGTACGACGGCGCAATGCCGATCTGCGGCGTGCTCGGCGACTACGAGCTGTTCGACTACTTCCTGGACTTCAACCTCGCGGCGCAGACGCTGTCGGGCGTCGGTGACGTCTACCCCTTCGGCGACGACTACCTCGGCACCATCGTGCCAGCGACGAAGGCCGCGCTCGGCCCCGCCTTCCCGTATGCGCTGAACATGCAGGGCGAACGGTTCAAGGACCTGATGGAGCTGCGCTCGGGCGGCGTGCGCCCGATGTTCGACCAGGGCTGGCTGTACTGGAACGGCGTCGCGGGCGACTTCCTGTTCGACCTCGGGCCGGGCGACGGCACCGTGACGCGCCAGCCGGGCGTGGCGGTGCAGAACTCGGACGTGATCTACCAGTTCGACGGCGACCCGACGCTCAGCCCGGCCGAATCGACATTCAACGCGATGGTCCAGCGCATCACCGCCGACCCGCAGGCGCGCCGCACCAACGGGCTCGCGAACGTGACGCCGACCACCGGCGCGTTGAAGATCCCGATGCTGACGCTGCACACGCTGGGCGATCTGTTCGTGCCGTTCCACATGGAGCAGGAATACGCCCGCCGTGTCGAGGCCTACGGGGCGTCGAACCTGCTGGTGCAGCGCGCGACGCGCGACATCGGCCATTGCACCTTCACGCCCCCGGAGCTGGTGCAGACCTTCGTCGACCTCGTGCAGTGGGTCGAGGGCGGGGTAAAGCCGGCAGGCGACGCGGTTCTGGATCCGGCGGCCGTGGCGTCGCCGACCTTCGGCTGCACCTTCACCGACAAGGTGTCGCCGCGCCTGTGGGACCAGGTGCCGCAGCTCGCCTTCCTGAAGCCGGCGGCCTGCCCGGCGCCCTGACGAGCGCGGAGCGCTCTGCGCGGACGGCGCCCTGCCGTCCGCAGCCGCCAGGGGGTCGATCCGATCGCTCCCTGGCGGCATCTCCCGCCATGCGCCGGCCGCGTCGCGCACCCGCCTTTCGCGGCCGGCCCGCGGCGTGTTCAGCCCGCCCAGCGGCTTGGCGGCGCGTCGATGCGCTGCATGTGACTGCATGTGACTGCGGCGGCGTGACTTATCGAACGCCGCGCGGGCGCTGAACAAACCGTTGCAGCGTCGGCCGCAGGTTTGGGCCGCGGGGGCCGATACGATGGTTCGAATGTTTGTGCGACGGGGCTCTCCCTGGCTCCTGTCGCCGACCTTCCCTCCCTCGTCCAGGAGACCGCGCGTGTCCTTCGTCATGATCGCTACCGGAGCCGACAGCCGTGCGCGGGTGCGCACGCTGCCGTTCGGCCGGGTCGCGGTGGCGGGCGGCGCGCTCGCGTTCGTGCTTCTGGGCGCCGGCATCGGCCTCGGCTACCGCCTGGCTGCGCTGGGCACCGACGACGCGGCCACTGCGAACACCGCGGCCGCCGACGCGCCGCCGACGCACAGCGCGCTGCCGCTCGCGCTGCAGCAGATCGGCGCCTTGTCCGGGCGGCTGTTCCGCCTCGAGAGCCAGGCCGCGCAGCTCGGCCAGCGCGTCGGCCTGGCCCGGGCCAGCGCCGCGTCCTCGGCCACCCGCAGCGCCGACCGCCCGACCCGCGAGCGCCCGACCGCCGCCGGCACGCCTGCCGCCGCCGGCACGCCTGCCGCCGCCCCGGCGGCCGCCTCCGCGCCCGCCGACGACC
>JBDTUO010000108.1:0-8097 GCA_040007675.1 Rubrivivax sp. | reverse complement strand
GCGTCGACCTGGCGATGTTCCACGACTCGAGCGGCCCGCGCCGGCTGGCGCCGATGCTGACCGAACTGGGGGCGTCGATCTGGGACAAGGAAAAGGTAGTGCTCGTGATCGACCACTACATCCCCGAGGCCGACGACGAGAGCCGGCGCATCGTGCGCATCGCGCGCGACTGGGCGGCCGAGCAGCGCCTGCCGCACGTGTACGACGGGCTGGGCATCTGCCACATCGTGCTGCCGCAGCACGGCCACATCCGGCCGGGCATGTTCTGCGTCGGCGGCGACTCGCACTCCTCCACCGGCGGCGCGTTCGGCGCCTACATGTTCGGCATCGGTGCGACCGAGATGCTCGGTGTCGTCACCACCGGCGAGATCTGGCTGCGTGTGCCGCAGACGATCTTCATGCGCTGGAGCGGCCTGCTGACACCGGGTGTGACGGCCAAGGACATGATGCTCGCGATGATCGGGCGCTTCGGCATGAACGGCGGCCAGTACCAGGCGGTGGAATTCTGCGGCGAGGCGGTGCGCGGGCTGCCGATGGACGAGCGCATGACGCTGTGCAACATGAGCGCCGAGCTCGGCGCCCAGGTGGGGCTGGTGGCACCGGACGAGGTCACGCGCCAGTGGCTGGCCACGCACGGCGCCACGGGCATCGAGACCGATCGCTGGCACAGCGACGAAGGTGCGCCGGGCATGCGCCACGCCTTCGACGCCTCGGCGCTGGCGCCGCAGGTCGCGCTGCCACACAGCCCCGCCAACGTGCGCGCGATCGACGACCTCGAGCCGACCCGCATCGATGTCGCCTACATCGGCGCGTGCACCGGCGCCAAGCTCGACGACCTGCGCGCCGCGGCACGCGTGCTGGCGGGTTTCCGGATCGCGCCCGGCGTGCAGCTGCTGGTGGCGCCGGCGAGCCTGCGCGACGCTGCGGCGGCCGAAGCCGAGGGCATCATGCGTCAGCTGCGCGACGCCGGCGCGACGCTGCTGCCGAGCGCCTGCGGCGCCTGCGCGGGCTACGGCGCCCGCATCCCCGAAGGCAGCACCGTGATCTCGTCGACCGCGCGCAACTTCAAGGGCCGCATGGGCGCGGCGACGGCCGAGGTCTACCTGGGTTCGCCGTACACCGTCGCGGCCTCGGCGCTGCGCGGGCGCATCTGCGATGCGCGCGAGATCCTGCGATGACGCGCCGCCTGCGGCACAGTGCTGGCGCGCGTCCGGGGAGCCTGGCGTGAGGACCTGGCGCCTGCCGGCCGATGTCGACACCGACCAGCTCGCGCCGGGGGCGACGATGAAACACGGGCTGGACGTCGTCGCGCGCCATTGCCTGGAGTCGGTGCGGCCCGGGTTCGCGGCCGACGTGCGCCCGGGCGACGCGATCGTGGCCGGGCCGCACTTCGGCATCGGCAGCTCGCGTGAGCAGGCGGCCACCGTGCTGGTCCACCTGGGCGTGGCGGCGGTGATCGCGCCGTCGTTCGCCGGCCTGTACTTCCGCAACGCGTTCAACGTCGGACTGCTGCTGCTGAGCTGCCCGCGGTCGCGCGAGATCGCCGACGGCGAGGCGCTCGGATTCGACGCCCGCGCCGGCCGCATCACGCGCGCCGACGGCAGCGTGCTCCCCTGCGACCCGATCCCTGCCTTCCTGCTCGACATGGTCGACGCCGGGGGGCTGCTGCCCCAACTGAAACGACGGCTGACACGATGACCGCGACCACTGCACCCGAGTTCGACCTCCTGCTGCGCAACGTGCGCGTCGTGCGACCGCACGGCAACGTGGTGTTCGATGCCGACATCGCCGTCACCGGCGGGCGCATCAGCAAAGTTGCGCCGGCGATCGACCCTGCGCGTGCCCGCGAGGTCCACGACGGGCGCGGCCGGCTCGCATTCCCGGGCGTCGTCGACGCGCACATGCACGCCGGCATCTACTCGCCGCTGCAGGACGACGCGGTGAGCGAGTCACGCGCGGCGGCGATCGGCGGCGTCACCAGCAGCCTGAACTACTTTCGCACCGGCCAGTACTACCTCAACAAGGGTGGCCCGTACCGCCGCTTCTTTCCCGAGGTGCTGAAGCTGGCGAAGAACCGGTTCCACGTCGACTACGGTTTCCACCTCGCGCCGATGGACCGCACGCACATCCAGGAGCTGCCGATGCTGATCGAGAAGTTCGGCGTCGCCAGCTTCAAGATCTTCATGTTCTACGGCAGCCACGGCCTGCACGGTGCGAGCAACACGCAGCGCGACTTCCTGATGATCGGCGAGGACGACCGCTACGACGTCGCGCACTTCGAGTTCGTGATGCGCGGCCTGCAGGCCGCGCGCGAACAGCTGCCCGACCGGGCGCGCCAGATCTCGCTCAGCCTGCACTGCGAGACGGCCGAGATCATGACCGCCTATACGAAGATCGTCGAGAAGGACAAGTCGCTCGAGGGGCTGGCCGCGTACAGCGCGTCGCGTCCGGCGCACTCGGAGGGGCTGGCCGTGTTCACCGCGGCCTACCTCGCCAACGAGGCGGCACTGCCGAACATCAACCTGCTGCACCTGAGCTCGCGCAAGGCCGTGCAGGCCGCGATGGCGATGAGCGAGGTGTTCCCGCACATCGACTTCCGGCGCGAGGTCACGATCGGCCACCTGATGCTCGACATCACCAGCCCGGCGGCCGAACTCGCCAAGGTCAACCCGCCGATCCGGCCGCGCGAGGACGTCGAGTTCCTGTGGCAGGCCCTGCTCGCCGGCGAACTCGACTGGGTCGTCAGCGACCACGCCTGCTGCCGCCACGAACTGAAGATTCCGCGCCACTACTTCGGCAACATCTGGATGGCCAAGAGCGGCTTCGGCGGCACCGAGTACCTGCTGCCGGCGCTGATCAGCGAGGGCACGAAGCGTGGCATGGGCTACAACCACATGGCGCGCGTGACGAGCTGGAACCCGGCGCAGCGCTACGGCCTGAATTCCAAGGGCGACCTCGCCGAAGGCTTCGATGCCGACATTGCGCTCGTGGACCCGGGCCGCAGCTGGACCATCCGCGCGCAGGATTCACCGTCGACCCAGGGCTACACGCCGTTCGAAGGGCTCGAACTGTCGGCCTACGTCGACGCGACCTACCTGCGCGGCATGAAGATCCAGGAGGGTGGCGCGCTGCTCGGCAAGCCGCGCGGGCAGTACCTGCACCGGCCGACGACCTGAGCGCGCGCCCGCTGATGCCGGAACCGACCGTCGTGCGCGCCGATCGCATGCCCGCCGGCACGCCGGAGGTGCCGGTGGCGATCGTCGGCGCCGGTGCCTGCGGCCTCACCGCGGCGCTCGCGCTGCGCCGCGCCGGCGTCGACTGCGTGCTGCTCGAACGCGACCCCGCGCCACGCGGCAGCACCGCGCTGTCCTCGGGCTTCATCCCGGCGGCCGGCACCGCGGTCCAGCGCGCCGCCGGCATCGCCGACAGCGCCGCGCGCTTCGCGGCCGACATCCAGGCCAAGGCCCATCGACTTGCGGCACCGCAACTCGTGCCGGCGTACACCGCCGCGATCGGCCCGGCGCTCGACGCGCTGCAGGGTCACGGCCTCGACTGGGAGCTGCTCGACGGCTTCCTGTATCCCGGCCACACCGCGCGCCGCATGCACACGCTGGCCGCCCGCACCGGCAGCGCACTCGTCGACGCGCTCGCGGCCGCGGCCGATCGTGCCGGTGCCGTCACGCTGACGCGGGCGCAGGTGCTGCAGCTCTGGTGCGACAGCAGCGGGCGGGTGATCGGCGCCGGCTTTCAGCGTCCGGACGGCCGCTGCGAGCAGCTGGCCTGCCGCGTGCTGCTGCTGGCGTGCAACGGCTTCGGCGGCCACCCCGGGCTGGTGGCCGAGTTTCTGCCGGCGATGCGCGACGCGATCTACGCCGGCCACCCCGGCAACGACGGCAGCGCCGTGGCCTGGGCGCGCGCGCTCGGCCTGGGGCTGGCCGACCTCGGCGCGTACCAGGGGCACGGCGGCTGGGCCGTGCCGCACGGCGTGCTGATCACCTGGGCGCTGGTGATGCAGGGCGGCGTGCAGGTCAACGCCCGGGGCGAGCGTTTCCACGACGAAACCCAGGGCTACAGCGAGGCCGCCGAACACGTGCTCGCGCAGCCCGGTGGCGAGGCGTGGACGCTGGTCGATGAGCGCCTGCTCGTGCTCGGTCGTGAATTCCCCGACTTCGTGGCGGCCGAGGCGGCAGGCGCGGTGCGCCGGGCCGCCGACACCGCGGCGCTGGCGGCCCTGATCGGCTGCGCCACCGAGCCGCTGGCGCGCACGCTCGCCGCCACCCCACTCCGGCCCCCGTACGGCGCGATCCGCGTCAGCGGCGCGCTGTTCCACACACAGGGCGGCATCGACGTCGACGCGCGCTGCCGTGCGCGCTACGCCGACGGTCGGCCGCACCCGAACCTGCTCGCCGCCGGCGGCGCCGCACGCGGCGTCTCCGGCACGTCGGCGGCGGGTTACCTGTCCGGCAACGGTCTGCTCAGCGCCGTGGCCGGCGGCCACATCGCGGCGCGCACCGCCCAGGAGATGCTGTGATGAAGAACGACGAGCTCCATCCCTTGCGCGCACGCCTGCAGGCCGGCCGGCCGGTGTTGCTGGCGCCCGGGGTCTACGACGCCCTCTCGGCACTCATCGCCGAGCAGGCCGGCTTCGAGGCGCTGTACCTCTCCGGCGCGTCGATCGCGTACACGCAGCTCGGCCGCAGCGACGTCGGCCTGACGACCTTCTCCGAAGTGCAGGACACGCTGGCGCGCATCACCGAACGGGTGCGCGTGCCGGTGATCGTCGACGGCGACACCGGATTCGGCAACGCGCTGAACGTGCAGCGCACGGTGCGCGGCTTCGAGCGCGCGGGCGCGGCGATGGTGCAGCTGGAGGATCAGACCTTTCCGAAGCGCTGTGGCCACCTCGATGGCAAGGCCGTGATCGGTGTGGCCGGGATGTGCGGCAAGCTGCGCGCCGCGCTCGATGCGCGCGAACACACGCTGATCCTCGCGCGCACCGACGCGCGGGCGGTCGAAGGCCTCGACGCCGCGCTCGACCGCGCCGACGCGTACCTCGAATGCGGGGTCGATGCGATCTTCGTCGAAGCGCTGCGCACGCCGCAGGAGATCGAGACGACCTGCCGCCGGTTCGCCGCGCGCGTGCCGCTGCTGGCCAACATGGTCGAAGGCGGGCAGACACCGGTGCGCGACGCCGCCGCGCTGGGTGCGCTCGGCTTTCGCCTCGTGATCTTTCCCGGCGGCACGGCGCGCGCCGTGGCGCACACGCTGCAGGGCTACTTCGGCAACCTGCAGGCGACCGGCAGCACGGCGGCGTGGCGCGAGCGCATGCTCGACTTCGATGGCCTGAACGCGGTCATCGGCACGCCGGAACTGCTGGCCCAGGGCCGGGCCTACGACGAAGCCGGCTGAGCCTCCTGCACCCGACCGCACCTGACGGCACCCGACCGCGCCCGGCCAGCTGTCCTCAACCCCCTGCCCGCAGCAGCCACAGCCGCGCGAGCGTCGCGGCGTCGCCGTCACCGGGCGCGGCCGCCAGCGGCTGCAGCCATTCGCGCGCCTTGGCCGCGTTGCCGGCGGTGGCGTAAGCGCTGCCCAGGCGCAGCTTCCACTCGTTGGCCTGCTCGGCACTGGCGCGCGGAACGGCCTGCTCCATCAATGCCAGGCCCTCGGTGGTCTTGCCGGCCGTGAACAGGTTCCAGCCCGTCGCGAACACGATGCGCGGCTCGCGCGTGGAGATCGTCTTCGGATCGGGCAGTTCCGGCCGGTCCTTCGCTGCGGCGGCGTCGGCCTGCTGCCGCAGGCTTGCGTGTTCGGCGGCCTTGGGTCCCTGGCCGAGCTTGCCGCGCGTGTAGCCGGTGTCGGTCACCTGTTTGGCCTCGGCGGCGAAGCCGCCGCGCAGCGCCCGGTCGGCCAGGTCGGCGTAGCCGGAGCCGTCCGGCCAGGCATCGGCCGCGACGCCGAGGCGCAGCAGGTCGGGCATCAGCTTGTCGTCGAACCCCGGCTTGCGCGCCAGCCGCAGCAGCCGCTCAGTCCAGATCTCGGGCTTGGGGTAGGCGGAGAGCAGTGCATCGAGGGCACGGGTCATCGCCGCGTCGTCGTTGCCTGCCTTCTGCAGGTTGACCACCTGCAGTCGCAACTGCACTTCGCTCGGTTTTTCCCCCGCCGCGCGCTGTTGCGCGGCCACGTCGTCGAGCAGCTTGGCGGCCTCCGCATGGCGGCCGAGCAGGTACTGCGACTGCGCCATGCGCAGTTTTGCCGCCGCGCTGGAGCCACCGGCGTCGAGGAAACGCTGCGTCCAACGCACGACTGCGTCGTGGTCTTTCAGGTTGTAGGCCGTGACGGTGCCCTGCTCCAGCAACTGCAGCTTCAACGCCGGATCGGCCTGATCGGTCGCGAGCGCCGCGTCTATCGCCTTCAGCGTGGCCGGGCCGTCCTGCTTGCCGAGCGCGGCCGCGGCCCGCATGCGCTCGAGCAAATAGCGCTCGACCGGAGTCTTGTCGGCCACGGCGTCGGCCAGGCCCAGCTGGCGCAGCGCCTCGTCGTATTGCTGTGCCTGCAGCGCGACGCGCGCCGCCTCCAGCGCCGGCGCGATCTCAGGGCGCACCACGATGCCGGCCGCCGACGCCGCGGAGGCCGGCGCCGCCGCCTGCGCGAACACCGGCGCACCCGGCAGCAGCATCGCGGCCGCGGTCAGGACCGCAGCGCAGACAGCGATACGGGCAGCCCTCGTGCGGGCGGGCGGGACGGAGCCAGTCAGGGCCATCGGGGGATTCCGTGAGGGGTGATGACGGTCAGCGGGTTCAGCGGTCGGTGAACCGCGGCGCGCGCTTGGCGAGAAAGGCGGCGACGCCTTCGGCGAAATCGTGGCCACGACCGAGCTCGCGCTGCGCGTCGGCCTCGAGCCGCAGGGCGTCCGAGAAGTCCATCGGTGCCGCGGCGTCGAGCGCGCGTCGCGTCTCGGCCAGCGCACGTGCCGGCATCGCCGCCAGCCGCTCGGCCAGCGCAAACGCCTCTGGCATCAGCGCCGCGTCGTCGACGCAGCGCCAGATCAGGCCGATGCGTTCGGCCTCGTCGGCCGGCAGCTTGTCGCCGCTCATCGCGAGGCCGAGCGCGCGCGCACGCCCCACCAGCCGCGGCAGCAGCCAGGTGCCGCCGCAATCGGGCACCAGCCCGATCTTCGAGAAGGCCTGGATGAAACTGGCCCCCCGCGCCGCGAGCACGAAGTCGCAGCACAGCGCGAAGTTCGCGCCGGCGCCGGCGGCCACGCCGTTCACCGCCGCGATCACCGGCACCGGCATCGTGCGCACGCGCATCGCCAGCGGCCGGTAGTGGCGCTCGATCACGGCGCCGACGTCCGGTGGCGTGTCGGCGCCGCCCGGTTGCACCATCGCCGGGTCGTTCAGGTCCTGGCCGGCGCAGAAGCCACGACCGGCGCCGGTGATCACCACCGCGCGCACCGCCGCATCGTCCGCGGCGGCCTGGAGCGCCGGCAGCAACTCGGCGTGCATCGCGGCGGTGAAGCTGTTCAGCGCCGCCGGGCGGTTCAGCGTCAGCAGGCGCACGGCGCCGCGGGTCTCGACGAGCACGCTGGAGCTGTCCTGGTTCATCGATGCGCTCCTGGTGATGCGATGCGTGGCGCGGCGCGGATCAGGCGCCGCCGAAGCGCCGCTCGAGGTAGCTCAGCAGCGTGCGCAGCGTCTGCGCCTCGCCGCCGATCGGCCGCCCGGGGCGCGCGGCGACGTTCCACGCGAACAAGTCCACGTGCAGCCACTCGGTACCGGCCGGCACGAAGTCCTCGAGGAACAGCGCGGCGTTGATCGCGCCGCCCATCGCACTGCGGCCGGTGTTGACGATGTCGGCGATCGGGCTCTCGATGTCGGCGTGATAGTCGCGCCACAGCGGCAGGTGCCACAGCGGATCCTGCAGCGATAGGCCCAGATCGACCAGCGTGCGCGCCTGCGCGAGGTCGCGGCAAAACAGCGCCGGCAGCTGCGGCCCGAGCGCCACGCGCGCGGCTCCCGTCAGCGTCGCGAGGTCGATCATCAGCGCCGGCTCCGACTCCGCCCCGTAGGCGAGCGCGTCGCACAGGATCACGCG
>JBDTUO010000107.1:0-8097 GCA_040007675.1 Rubrivivax sp. | reverse complement strand
CCGCCCCGCGGCTCATGGCCGATCCTCCCACGCGAACTCGCGCCACGTGTCGGCGCCGTCGAGCAGGCGGATCTTCACGTCGCCGATGACGGCCGGGTCGAAGTTGCGGATGTTGATGCCGACGCGGGTGTAGCGGTGGGGGTCCAGCGGCTCCCAGTGCGTCGTGCAGCCGCAGGTGCGACAGCGCACCGTGCGCAGCGTGCGGTCGCCCTGCACGTACTCGTGCGTGTGCTCGGGATGCCCATGAACCGTCACCTCGGCCTGCGGGTAGTAGGCCCACAGCGTGCCGAGGCGCCGGCAGATCGAACAGTTGCAGTTGGTGACGGTGTCCGGTCGCGCGGGGATCTCGATCCGGACGGCGCCGCAGTGGCAGGTGGCGGACAACATGGCAGTGATTCCTTCTTTCGATCAAGCACCGAACGATGCCGCTCCCGACCCGAGGCGCAGGGTCACGAACCCGCACCCGGCGGATTCTGCCGCGCGCTCAATCGCGGCAGAAGCCCTCTCCGCGCCGGATCACGAGGCAGTGGCGGCGCTCGGCCAGCCACTTCATGCCGGTGCCGGCGCCATCGGTGGCGCGCAGCGTTTCGTGAACCCCGTCGCGCTGGAACTCGATGCCGCCGTCGGCGCGCGCTATCCCGGCGAAGCGGCGGGGCCCGTCCAGGTCGTGCACCGTCACGCGGTACACGCCGCGCCCGCCGTCGATCTGCAGGAAGCTGCCCTCGACCCCGGGCCAGCGCCCGAGCCAGGCGTCGGTGGCCGGCGGCAGGGCGCTACACCGGAGCAGGCGGTGACGAGCAGCGCGAGCGACAACAGCTGAGCTGCACGCAGTCGGCGCGACGCGCTCGGCGTCGTGTGCGGCCCGTCGGGTCGATGACGGCCTTCTGCGTGCCGTGCGCTGCGGGCTGCAACCGGATGAAGCACAGCGGCCCGGCTCAGGCGGGTTGCGGCCCGTCGTAGCCTTCGACGACGATAAGGTCGCCGTCGGACACCGGTGCACGCAGCGTGATCGCCTGCTGGTACTCGGGCGAGCGGTAGCAGTCGAGCGCCGCCTCGTAGCTCGGAAACTCGATCACGACGTTGCGCGAGCGGCTCGTGCCTTCGAGCACCTCGAAGCGTCCGGCGCGCACCACGAAGCGGGCGCCGAAGCGCCGGAGCGGCTCGGCGTTGGCGGCGATGTAGCGCCGGTACTGCTCGGCGTCGCGGACGTCGATGCGGGCGATCCAGTATCCCTTGGCCATTGAGAACTCCGGTGGTCTTCATCGTCGCCCAGGCGACGGGGAGAGGGTGAAACAGGGGCGGAACACTCAGTCGGCACCCGCGCTGCGCGGCGGCGCCGCCAGGATCGCCATCGTGAGGCGCGATATGCAGATCAGTTGGCCGGCCTCGTTGGTGAGTTCGATCTGCCAGACCTGCGTGCTTCGCCCGACGTGCAACGGGCGGGCCGTGCCGACCGCCCAGCCCTCGGCCTGGCTGCGCAGGTGGTTGGCGTTGATGTCCAGCCCGACGGCGCGATGGCCCGGCGGGCAGCTGAACGCGGCCCCGCAGGACCCCAGCGTTTCCGCCAGCACGACCGAGACTCCGCCGTGCAGGATGCCGTAGGGCTGGCGGGTGCGGGCATCCACCGGCACCCGGCCGCGGATGAAGTCGTCGCCGACTTCGAGGAACTCGATCCCGAGATGCTCGGCCGCGGTGCCGCGGTGGATTTCGGTCAGGTGCGCGACCGACACGGGCTGTAGCCAGAGGGAGGGCATGTGATCAGGCCATTCATCGGGTGGCGGAAGGCGCCAGTGTGCCAGCGCCCCTGCCGCTGCGCCGCCGCGTGGCGGAGGCCCGGCGTGCCACGGTCGCGGATACTGGGGTGCGGGCCCGTCCGAGGCAGACCGCGCACACCCCTGTCGAGGAGTTCGATTGCAACGACGACATGCTGCGCCCTGGGCGCTGTTGCTTTGGTTGACGATGGTCGCGCTGATGTCCGGTTGCGGCGGCAATGCTGACGTCGGCAAATTCCCGGACCCGGGCCATGTGGTCGTGCAGGTGCGCGACACGTCGGACCGGCCGGTGGGGAACGTGCTGGTCGAGCTGAAGCTGCCGGATGCGTCGCTCACCTGGCGCAGCGGCACCACCGGCGCCGACGGCCGCGTCGAGATCGGCCAGTCCGAGGGCGGCGTGCTGCCTGGCGACTACCTGCTGACGGTTCAACTGCCGGCCGGCTACACGTTGGGGCCGGCTCAGCCCGCTTCCACCCCGCTGACCGTCAAGGAGCGACAGCGCGTCGACGTGCTCGTGACCCTGGCCCCGGCCTAGCGGCGCGCAAGCGGCGCGGGCCAGCCACCCCGACTTACCGCATGGACCCACTCCGTGCACGGCTCACCCTTGAACACGGTTCGCCGCGTCTCCGCGCGCCGCATGCCGACGCGCTCCAGCAGCCTGACCGAAGGCCGGTTTCGGCGGTCCGTGATTCCGAGGACCCGGGACACCGCGGTGTGATCGAACAGCAGGCTGATCGCCGCGGCCACCGCCGCTGAACCGTAGCCCCGGCCCTGGTCTGACGGCGCGACCGTG
Source organism: Rubrivivax sp. (assembly GCA_040007675.1). GTDB lineage: Bacteria > Pseudomonadota > Gammaproteobacteria > Burkholderiales > Burkholderiaceae_C > Rubrivivax. The sequence goes on along the minus strand of JBDTUO010000107.1, from coordinate 5,532 downwards.
ACGCCGACCTCGGCGGTCTCGCCGTCGGCGTGCACGTGCAGGCCGATGTCGCCGACGAGGCCATCCCCGTCCGCGCGCGCGATCGCCAGCTGTGCCCACGCGCCGGGGATCAACAGCTCTGCGCTCGCCATCTGCTCGATGAACCGGAGGGCCTCGTCGGGCGCCATCGGCGACCAGCCCTGGTAGCGCGCAACCTCCGCGTCGCCTCGGTAGGCGCAGAACGGCGCCAGGTCGGCCGCCTCCAGGCGTCGGAGCAGCGCGGGGCCGGCCCGGCGCGGCAGCCACTCCGGGCCGCGGCCCACCTCGGCGGGACTCAGAACTCGACCGCCGCCGCCGTGACGATGCGGTTGCTGCGGCCCGGGTAGGTGAGCCACCGCATCACGAGGTTGAGGTCCTGCACCACGCTGGCGGCCTCGACCGTGCTGCCGTCGTCGAGGTCGATGCTGGCGGTGGTGTGGGCGTCCTGGACCAGGGTCAGGTCATAGCCGCGTTCGAGCGCGGCGTACGCGGTGGCTCGAATGCACCAGTTGGTCGACGCGCCTGCCAGCGTGATGTGGCTGGCCCCGAGACGGGCCAGTTCCTGCTCGAGCACCGTCTGCTCGAACGACGACTCGAACGACTTGTAGACCCGGGCCTCGCCTTCGGCCGGCACCAGTTCGGGCACCCACTGCCAATCTGCGCTGCCGTGCGCCATGCCCTGGTCGGCGTGCTGCACCCAGATCACCGGCACCTGACGCGCCCGAGCGCGCTCGACGGTCTGCGCGATGTTGCCGACGATTCGCGCCACGTCCCAGGCCTGCCGCATCACGCCGACCTGCGCATCGACGATCAGCAGGGCAGGCAGCGTGCCGGCGCGAACGGTTCCCATGCGGTCAGACCTCCGGCGTGCGGTGTCCAGCGGAGCGTTCGCGTGGCGCTGGAAAAAGCGGCGGAGTTACTTCTTCTTGGCGGCCGACGTCGACCCGCCCTTGAGCATGAAGGTGACCTTCATCGAGACGCGGTACTCCACTACCTTGCCGCCCTCGACGACCACGGTCTGGTCCTTGATCCATGCGGAGGACACCTCGTTGATCGTGTCGGTGGCCCGGGCCACGCCCTGCTTGACCGCGTCGTCGAAACTGATCTTGCTGCCCGAGATGATCTCGATGATCTTTGCGACTGCCATGCGTGCTTCTCCTCAAGTGGTGGTTGAACGGTCAGCGGCAGTGTATTCCCCGGTCCGAGGTCCCGGGCACGCCTCCCGCGCACTTCACCAGGGTCGATTCGTCGGGTTCGGCCTCGAAGGCCTTCGCGTCCGCCTCGGTGCCGGGCTCGAAGCCGAGCCGGCGCAGCAGACCCATCGATCGGAAGTTGGCCGTCTTGAGCACCGCGACGAATCGGCGCACGGCGTAGAACGACGCCAGCTCGTCCAGCATCGTGCGGACCGCCGCGCTGCCGATGCCCTGGCGCCAGTGGCTGCTCGCGAACTCGTACGCGACGCAGGACGCCCCGGACGCGAGCACCGTCGCCTGCACATAGCCGGCCAGCTGGCCGGTCGGCAGGCGGACGACCCAATTCAGCCACAGCTCGCGCCCGTCCGGCGAGCACCTCGACTCCAGCCGGCGGTAGCCGGCCGCGAGGCGTTCGACGGAAGGCGGGGGCACCCGCTCGAACTCGTAGATCGCCGGGTCGGACAAGACCTCGAACATCGCGGGCGCGTGGGCTTCGACCTGCGGCTCGAGCACGCAGCGCGGGTGCTGCAGCGTGCGCATCGGGCGCCGCGCCGGTGCAGCGGGCTCGCCGCCGAGGCCCAGCCGATGGCGAAGTTCCGCCAGCTGCACTCCGCCGAGCGTGAAGTGCCTGAGCGACGCGGGCTCCGCTTCGAACCCCGCGGCGCGGTAGAACGAGATCGCGCGCGGGTTGTCCGCGAGCACCCACAGCGTGATCGCACTCGCGCCCTGCGCCTGCGCCAGTTGCCGCGAGGCCAGCCAGAGTGCCCGGCCCAGCCCGGTGGACCAGTGCGACGGCGCCAGATAGATCGCCCAGACCTCAAAGGTGCAGGGCGTGGCGTCGTCGTCGCGCGACGGCCCGACGGCGGACAAGCCCACCACCTGCGCCCCGACCTCGACCACCAGGACCTGTGGCTGCCCCTTGGCGATGCAGCGGGCCCACGTGTCGCGCCGACGGTCGAACGACAGACCGGCCAGGAACTCGGCCGGCAGCAGGTGCGCATACGCGCGTTGCCACGATGCGTTGTGGACACGGGCGATGGCATCGGCATCCGCGGCCGTCGCGGGGCGGATCTGCACTGTGGCGGAAGCCTCCATCAAGGCCGCTTGCGGGTGTATCGGCCGTCGAACGCCACCTGCCATTGGCCGGCCTTGTCGGTCGACTCCCAGAGCTGCCGGACACTGCCGTCGGGCTGGGGTGTCCAGGTGATCCGGTGTCTGACACCCCCCCCGTCCGCGGCAAGCGTCTGCCCTTGCAGGACCATCGCACCCTGGACAAGCGCGCCTTCGAGCCGCAGCAGCAGCCCCGACGAGTCGACCCAGGTCTGGTGCCAGGTCTTGCGCGGCGCGTCGTAGATGTTCAGGCTCTCGCCGCTGTAGCCCTTGCCCGTCTCGTAGTGCTCGTGCACGACGCACCCGCCGTACTCGCGCGTGACGCTGTTCGACCCGGCCAGCGTGCCCTGCGGCGAAGCGTGCACGTTCCACTCGCCGAGCCAGAAGTCGAAGGCCCGGTGTTCGCTGGAACTGCACGGCGCTGGCGGGGGCGCTGCGGTCTGGGCGATGACCACGGTGCAGCTGCCGGAGATCGCCAGCGCGCAGGAGCGCAGGGTGTTCAGCACGCGCATGGTGACCTCCGCCGGGGGTTCAGGCTTCGCCTCGGGCCTTCCACACGCCGGCATGCGTCTTGCGTGCCGACCGGTTGCCCACCGCGAGCAGCGCCCAGCTCGCGAGCAGGAACGTGGCGAAGATGCCCACGGCGTACGCTGCGACCACACCGTAGCCGCCGACGTGCGCGGGATCGAGGAACGGGTACGGATACCAGCCTGTCGCCGCGCCACGAACCAGCACGTACACGAGGTACAGGGCCGGAAACACCAAGGCAAGCCGAACATGCTTCGCCGTCAGCGCCGCGGTCGGTGGCCGCAGCAGCCAGTCCAGCACGACGGCCACCGGCATCACAATGTGGAGGACGACATTCACCCACGGCCGCAATGCGCCGAGGTCGACGTCCCTCAGCAGCACGGCGAAGACGATGCCCACCACCGCCATGTTGACCGCCGACAGGTACCGGGCGAGGTCTCTTGCGCTGCCGCCCGAGACGACGCTGAGCAGGAGCACCAGCACGGCGAAGAGGTTCGAGAGGTTCGTGAAGTAGCTGAAGAAGTTCAGCACGCTGTAGCTCGCCCCGACGTGCAAGACCAGTTGCCAGCCGATCGCCGCCAGGGCGACCAGCGCAAGCGTCAGGCGGGCCAGGGTGAGCATCCGGGCAATGCTATCGGCAACTCGCTTCGTCCGGGAAGGGCGCGGCCCTTCGAGTCGAGCGAGGCGCAATGCCTTCCCGCCGTCAGTTCCGCAGCGTGATGGCCTTGGAGTAGGTCTGCCGGTCCGCAAGGATCCGCAGCATGTAGTCGACGACATCAGCGCGGGTCGCAGTCGAGGTGATGTTCCAGCGCAAATCGGTGCCCGACTTCAGATGCCCACGCGGCGGCTTGTTCGTCAGCTTGACCGGACGCAGGATCGTCCAATCGCAGGCGCTCGCCTTGACTGCCGCTTCCTGCTCCTCCTTGTCGGCCATCACCTGCCTGAGTGCGAGTCTGACGATGAGGCCCGCGCCGAGTATCCCGGCCCCGTAGCTGTCACCGACGCTCACGGAACTCAGCACGATGAGCCGACCTCCCGCCGGGGGCAGGGCGGCAAGAATGTTCGTCGTGCCCACCGAGCACACCGGAACCGTAGGCTGGCGTCGGGCCCGGTCGGGTTTTGCCTCGGGCATGGTGCCCAGCGCACAGATGACCGCATCGGCACCCCGGACTGCAGCTGCCACGGCGGCGCGGTCCATCGCGTCTCCCTGGACGACCCGCAGGTTCGAGTGCGTCAGGCGCATGCGCATGGGCTCGCGGACGAAGGCCGCCACGCCGTGTCCAGCGGCCAAGGCGGACTCGACGACGAGGCGGCCTGTCGCGCCCGTTGCGCCAAGGACAAGAATGTTCATCGTGCCCTCTTGAAGCGCCTTCCCGAGTTGCGCTGGCCTTGTGGTGCGGGCGGTTCAGAGCGAGGCAGCACCGCGTGGGCAGCGACTGAGCGCTACATGACTACGAGCTGATAGAGCGCCCACGCCAATACCGCGAAGGTGCTTACCAAAACAAGGGGGCGCAGGTAGCGGGGCGCAGAAGCGCCCGCGTAGAGGACATCGCTTTGGGAGAACACCACATGACAACTTGGGCAACGTACCTGAGTTGCCATGTCCGGGACGGCTGGGGCGGCAATCGTCGTGGACAGTGCAGCCTTTGCCCAGCCATTCTCCGATGGGACTTCGGAGCCGCACTTCGGGCACCGCATCTTGGCCATACAAGCTCCATGCAGTGGAGAGAGTTGGCATTCTGCGCCAACCCGCGTGGCCACGTGGTGCGAGCCGCAAGCCCTGGCGCTTTGGATGCCACGAGGACGCTACGACGATCGCGGTTCGTGCTGCCTGGAGGCGACTTTGCCACGATCAGTTCGAAGCAGCCCATCGACTATGTGGCACTTCGATCCAAACCGCGCGAGCCGTGGCAACGAGCTGCCCGGCCGTAGTGTGTATCGCGGTACCAGCGGTACGGCGGCGGCCCTCATGAGCGATGGGCCATGAGGTGACCACGGTAGGCTGCCCAACGAGCAGCGAACCTTTTATCGAAGCGCACAGTTCTCCCAGGACAATCGCCAAACCCTCGGGTACGGGGAGCACGGCGAACCCGCTTGGGCAGTCGAGCGCTGCCCAGATGAACTCAGTGGCTACAGCGCCGCGGTCGTCCGCAAGGGACTGGTGTGGCACCCAAGGAGCCGTGTGGAGGGTTTGACCCTGTAGTGGGCCAGAGAAGATACGTAGACCGTCTCCAGCCTCGCGGGCTGGTCCGCAGACGAAGCACCGCGGAAACAAGTGACTCTTGAATCCTGGGAAGGCCGCAGCGGCCTGCTCGGCCTGTGCCAATGTCGGGCAGTTCGGCAGGTCCAGTCGTAGCTCGGAAGTCTTGGCTTCGCCGATCACCGCCGAGTCGTGGAACAAGCGCGCTGAGTCATTTGTCCAGTCGCGACGTAGCTTCGTCTTCAGTGGTGGCGGTGCCCTCAATCGGACGGCCACGGTTCCAGCCAAGTTCTTGGCCAGGAGCCCGCAGACGTAGCCTCCGTTTCCCGAGTTCGGCGGGCCACAGAAGCGTTCCAGGATCTCGAGGTATTCCGTGTTCACGGCATGACTCCTGATGACGGGTCTTGAGACGCCAAACGTTCGACATGAGGCGCGGCAGTAGGTGTCGGAAATTGCCGGAGGACGTCGCCTCGATGGAGGGGT
>JBDTUO010000106.1:0-8159 GCA_040007675.1 Rubrivivax sp. | reverse complement strand
GCCTACTTCGCCAACCCGCGCAGCGCCGAGGCGGTGGTCGGCGCACTGCTGCAGCCGCAGCCCACCGGCTTCCGGCCGATCGGGCCGCTGTCCTGGTCCGGCGACGATGCCAGCGGGGTGCGCGCCACGCGCGACAGCGGTGCCGCCGCGCCCGGCCAGCCGCCTGCGCACGAGCGGCCGGCGGTGTTCGTGCTGCCCGGCATCCTCGGCAGCCACCTGAAGGTCGGCGACCAGCGGGTCTGGCTGAGCCTGCGACTGGTCGGCGGGCTGCAGCGGCTGGCGTGGCAGGCCGACGGCGCCGACGGCGTCACGCCCGACGGCCCGATCGGCATCGTCTACGACGCGCTGATCGAGCACCTGCGCGCGACGCACGAGGTGATCCCGTTCGGCTTCGACTGGCGCCGGCCGCTCGAGGACGAGGCGGTGCGGCTGGCCGACGCCGTCAGCGCCGCGCTCGATGCGCGCGTGGCCAGCGGCCAGCCGGTGCGCTTGCTCGCGCACTCCATGGGCGGGCTGCTGGCGCGCACGCTGCAGCTCGAACGCCCCGCCGTCTGGCAGCGCCTGATGGACCACGAGGGCGCGCGGCTGGTGATGCTCGGCACGCCGAACGGCGGCTCGTGGGCGCCGATGCAGGTGCTGTCCGGCGACGACCGCTTCGGCAATGCGCTGGCCGCGTTCGGCGCCCCGTTCCAGGAACAGGCGGGGCGGCAGCTGATGGCCGGCATGCCGGGTTTCCTGCAGTTGCAGGCCGCGCTGCCCGACGCCGCGCACGGTCTGGCGCTCGAGAGCACCTGGCGGCGCCTGGCCGACGACGACCTGCGGCGCGTGCAGCAGGCCGCCTGGTGGCACCACAACGTCTTTCCGGACAGCCGGCCGGACCTGCAGCTCACCGCCTACGAATGGGGGGTGCCGTCGCAGGCTGTACTCGACCGCGCGCTGGCGTTGCGGCGTCGGCTCGACGAGCAACGCGAGCACGCGCTGCCCGCGTGGACGGGGCGGCTGCGGCTCGTCGTCGGCCACGCTTCGCGCACCCCGGACGGCTGGGAGTGGTCGGAAGAAGGGCTGGTCTACCTCGACGCGGTGGACGCCGGCGACGGCCGGGTGCCGCTGGACTCGGCCTTGCTCCCGGGCGTGCCGACCTGGACGCTCGACGCCGAGCACGGCAGCCTTCCCGACACGCGCGACGCGTTCGATGCCTATGTCGAGCTGCTCGAGCGCGGTGACACCGAGCGCCTCGCCCGCTTCGAGCCGCCGCCGACGCGCGCCGGCACGGCTGCCGCGGCCGGCGCCCCGGAAGCGGCGGCGGTGCACGTGCGCAGCCGACCGTCGCGCGGCCGGGCCTCGGTCACGGCACCGGTCGACAGCATGAAGGCGCTGCTGTCGGCCGTGCCGCCGTCGCGCCTGCCGCCGGCGACCGGCACCACCGGCACCGCGCTGCGCGTCACGGTGCTCAACGGCGACCTCAAGTTCGTCGCCCACGCGCTGCTGCTCGGCCACTATCGCGCCAGCCGCCTGACCGGCACCGAAGGGGTCGTCGACCGCATGCTCGACGGGCTCATGAGCGCGTCCCTCGACGCCGGGCTGTACCCCGACGCCCCGGGCACGCACCAGATCTTCCTGAACGCGGTGCGCGACCCGGACAACCCGTGGCGCGCGCCGCACCCCGAGGCGGTGATCGTCGTCGGCCTCGGACCCGAGGGCGACCTGACGCCGCGCGCGCTGACGCTTTCTGTGCGGCAAGGCGTGCTCGCGTGGTCGCAGCGGCGTGCCGAAAACCCGTACGGATCGGCCGTCGTGACCGAACTGGCGTCGACGCTGATCGGCAGCGGCGGCCTCGGCATCAGCCCGGGCGCCGCGGCGTGTGCGATTGCCCAGGGCGTGCGCGAGGCCAACGAGCGCCTGGCGGCAGCCGGCTGGCCGGTGGTGAGCGGCCTGTGGCTGGTCGAACTGTTCCTCGAGCGCGCGGCCGAGGGCTGGCGCAGCCTGCAGGTGCAGGCGACGGCCACGCCGGGCCGCTACGACATCGCGCCGACCATCGTCTCCGGCACCGGCCCGCTGCGGCGCCAGCTCGACTCCGCCTATCGCGGCACCGACTACGACCTGATCACCGCCGAGACACAGGCCGACGACCGGGGCGACCAGTCGGGCCGGATCGCGTTCCGGCTCGACACGCGGCGCGCACGCACCGAGGTGCGGGCGCAGATGACGCAGGCGCGGCTGGTGCGCAGCCTCGTCACGCATGCCGCCAACGACGCCAACACGGATCCGCAGCTCGGCCGCACGCTGTTCCAGCTGCTGGTGCCGCCGGAGGTCGAGCCTTTCCTCGGCGGCACCGACCAGATGCTGCTCGAGCTCGACGCCGGTACCGCCGGGATCCCGTGGGAACTGCTCGACACCCCGCCGGAAGACCGCGCCGGCGGCGACCGCCGCCCGTGGGCGATCCGCAGCAAGCTGCTGCGCAAGCTGCGCAGCGAGGACTACCGGATGCGCGTGGTCGATGCGGACCTGGACGACCACGTGCTGGTGGTCGGCGAGCCGAAGATCGACGATCCGCGATACGCGCCGCTGCCCGGGGCGCTGGCCGAGGCGACCGAGGTCGCCGCCACGCTCGGTGCGGTCGGCGGCGTCGGGCCCGAGCGTGTGACCGCGCTGCTAGGCGGCGCCGACGCGACGACGATCATGAACGCGCTGCTGGCGCGCCGCTACCGCATCGTGCACATCGCCGGCCACGGCGAACCCGGTGCGCTCGGCGGGCTCGTGATGTCGGACGGCACCGTGCTCGGCCCGCGCGAGATCCAGTCGATGCGCACCGTGCCCGAGCTGGTGTTCGTCAACTGCTGCCACCTCGCGGCACGCGACCAGCGCCAGCTGCTCGCGCCGCTCGACCGCGCGCAGTTCGCGGCCGACGTCGCCGACGCGCTGATCCGCATCGGTGTGCGCTGCGTCATCGCCGCCGGCTGGGCGGTCGAGGACGAGCCTGCGCGCCTGTTCGCCACCACGCTGTACCGTGAACTGCTCGCCGGCCGCTCGTTCATCGACGCCGTGGCGCGGGCGCGCGAAGAAGCGTGGAACCACGCTGACGGCGGCAACACCTGGGCCGCGTACCAGTGCTACGGCGACCCCAGCTGGAGCCTGCGCCGCGCGCCGGTGGACGCGCCGCCGGAACGGACTTCGCTGGCGCTCGAGTTCGCCGGCATCTCGTCGCCGATGGGTCTGGCGCTGGCCCTCGAGGAGCTGGCGGTGCGCAGCCGCTACCAGGACGCGGCACCCGAGCTGCAACGCCAGAAGCTGCTGCACCTGGAGGCGCGATTCGGGGCGGTCTGGCCCGGCATGGGGGCGCTGGCCGAAGCCTTTGGCGTCGCCTACGCGGCGGCGGGTGACTTCGACGCCGCGATCGACGGCTACGCCCGCGCGGTGCGCTGCAACGACGGCAGCGCGACGATGCGCGCCACCGAGCAGCTGTCTCACCTGATGGTGCGCCGCGCCTGGGCCCGCAGCCGGGGCGGCGATGCGGCGACGCGCGCGGCGGCGCGCGCCGAGATCGAGGCGGCGCTGGCCCGGCTCGACATGCTGGCGTCACTCGAGCCGACCGCCGAGCGCCACAGCCTGCGCGGCTCGGCGTGGAAGCGCCTGGCGATGCTGGCGCGCGACGACGGCGACGCGGCCGGCGCCGCCGCGGCGTTGACGCAGCTCGTCGCCTGTTACCGGCAGGCGGCCGACGCGGCGCTGGCCGCCGGCGACGTCGACGAGACCTTCCCGACGATGAACCTGCTGACGGCCTCAGTCGCCGCCGCCGGCCCGACTGCGCGCGCCTGGCGGCTCGACCCGACGTTGTTGGCGCGGGTGCGCGAGCAGTTGCAGGCGCGCCAGGCGACGACGCCGGACTTCTGGAGCATGGTCGGCACGATCGAGCTCGAACTGCTGGAGGCCGCCGCCGGGCGCCGGCTGGCGGCCAGCGCGCCGGCGTTGATCGACGCCTTCGCCGACCTCAAGCGGCGCGTGCAGGCACCGCGCATGTGGGGCTCGGTCGCCGAGAACGCCGATTTTGTGTTGACGCCGTGGTGGGCGTCCGGCCGCCGCACGGCCGAGGGCCGCGCCGCGCACGAGGTGCTGGAGGCGCTGCGGGCACACGCGGCCGTCTGAGCCGCAGAAGCGGCCGCGGCCGCGGCGGGGCTGTCGCCCGTCAGAGCGCCGGCGCCACCGCCGCCAGCACGTGGCAGGCGCTGCCGCCGAGCACTGCGACGTGCCACGCGAAGTGGGCGTAGCGCACGCGCTGGTCGTGCAGGTAGAACCAGATGCCCACGGTGTAGGCCGCGCCGCCGGCCAGCAGCAGCGCCACCACGGCGATGCCGCCGCGTTCGGCCAGCGGCGGCAGCAGGCCGAGCGCCATCCAGCCGAGCAGCGCGTACAGCAGCGTCGAGCGCCGACGGTGCCGCAGCCGGCCGCTCAGCTTGCAGCCGACGCCGATCGCCGCGACCGCCCAGACGGCCGCGAGCAGCGGCAGACCCGGCCCGTCGTACAACGGCCCGAGCGCAAACGGCGTGTAGCTGCCGGCGATGAAGACGAAGATCGCCGCGTGGTCGATGCGCCGCGCCCAGCGCCGCACACGACCGCGCGGCAGCGCGTGGTACAGCATGGACGCCGCGAACACCAGCATCGCCGACCACGAGAACACCGCCATGCCGAACGCCCCGGCCGGACCGTGCAGGCGCGCCGCGACGTCCGCCAGCATCGGGCCCGCCGCGGCGGCGGCGACGAAGCCGACGCCGTGGCTGAGCACGTTGGCGCGCTCTTCCGGCGGCGTTTGAGGCCGCGCGCCCGGGAGATCGGTCCAGAGTGAGTCGTGCATGACTCGATCTCGGCCGCGCGCCCCTGCGGCTGCACCACCGGCGCCACCAGCGCGGGGCCCGGCGTGCGCTGTGTCACGGATGCAGACCGCCGCGTGGCGGGGGGGACGGCCGTCAGCGGCCGCCGCCGACGTCCAGGATCGCGCCGGTCGTGTAGCTCGCGGCGTCGGACAGCAGCCACAGCACCGCCGCGGCGACCTCGGCGGCGCTGCCCGGGCGTTGCATCGGCACCTGCGGCGCCATCTGCCGGGCGCGGTCGGGCTGGCCGCCGGACGCGTGGATCTCGGTGTCGATGATGCCGGGGCGCACCGCGTTGACGCGCACCCCCTCGGTCGCGACCTCGCGCGCCAGGCCAAGCGTGAAGACGTCGACCGCGCCCTTCGCGGCCGCGTAGTCGACGTACTGGCCAGGTGCGCCCAGCCGCGCGGCGACCGAAGACAGGTTGACGATCGCGCCGCCGGCGCCGCCGTGGCGGGTCGACATCCGCCGCACCGCCTCGCGTGCGCACCACACCGTGCCGAGCACGTTGACGCCGAACATGCGCTGCACCCGGGCGCCGCTCATCTCGTCGACGCGTTGCGGGGCGTCGACGACTCCCGCGTTGTTGACGAGCCCGCCGAGCCGGCCGCCTTCGCCGTCCAGGCGGCGGAACATCTCCCGCACCTCGGCCTCGTGCTGCACGTCGGCCACCAGCACCGTCGCGCGCCGGCCGGCGGCACGTACCTCGGCGGCGACCGCCTCGGCAGCCGCGGTATCGCGTACGCAGTTGACGGCGACGTCCCAGCCGGCCGCCGCGGCGGAGCGGGCGACCGCCGCCCCGATGCCGCGGCTGGCACCGGTGACGAGCAACCAGCGTGTCGGGTCGTCCTTGGGCATGTCCGGATGTTAGACGCCCGCCCAGTCGTCAGAATGCGGGCCCGTTCCCCCTTTTTGCCGGAGACCTCCTGATGCAACGACGCCAAGTCCTGATCGCCGGCGGCAGCAGCGCACTGGCCGCACTTGCCGCGCCTGCCGTGCTGCGGGCGCAGACGACGATCGAGAAGCCGAAGACGACGATCGCCGTCGGCGGCAAGAACCTGCTGTACTACCTGCCGCTGACGGTGGCCGAGCAGCTCGGCTACTTCAAGGACGAGGGGCTCGATGTCTCGATCGTCGACTTCGCCGGCGGTTCGCGCGCACTCGCCGCCGTGGTCGGTGGCAGCGCCGACGTCGTCTCCGGCGCCTTCGAGCACACCGTGAACATGCAGTTCAAGGGCCAGCCGATGCGCGCCTTCGTGCTGCAGGGGCGGGCGCCGCAGATCGTGCTGGGCGTCAACCCGAAGACGATGCCGAACTTCAAGTCCGTCGCCGACCTGAAGGGCAAGAAGATCGGCGTCACGGCCCCGGGAAGCTCGACCAACGTGCTGGCGAACTTCGTGCTCGCCAAGGCCGGGCTGAAGCCGACCGACGTGTCGATCGTCGGCGTCGGCGCCAGCAACGGCGCGGTGGCCGCGATGCGCTCGGGCCAGATCGACGCCATCAGCAACCTCGACCCCGTCATCACGCTGCTGCTGCGCTCGGGCGACCTGAAGATCATCGCCGACACGCGCAAGGTCGCCGAAGCCGACCGCCTCTTCGGCGGCCCGATGCCGGCCGGCTGCCTTTACGCCCCGCAGGCGTTCATCGACAAGCACCCGAACACGGTGCAGGCGCTGACGAACGCGATCGTGCGCGCCGATCACTGGATTCAGCGCGCCGGCGCGGGCGACATCATCAAGGCAGTGCCGGAAAGTTTCCTGCTCGGCGACCGGGCGGTCTACATCGATGCCTTCCTCGCGGCCAAGGGTGCGTTGTCGCCGGACGGCATGCTGCCCGAGCAGGGGGCGCAGACGGCGTACCGTGCGCTGGCCAGCGTCGACGACAAGATCGCCGCCGCCAAGCTCGACCTGAAGGCGGTCTACACCAACGATTTTGTGCGCAAGGCGAACACGAAGTACAAGGCGTGAGCGAGGGCGCGCTAACGGGCGCGGGCGCGGCTGCGCTGGCGCTGAGCGGCGTGTCCTGCACCTTCGTCGACCGGGACGAACCCGGCCGGCGCTACACCGCGGTGCAGGACGTGACGCTGACCGTCGGCGCAGGCGAGTTCGTCAGCGTCGTCGGCCCGACCGGCTGCGGCAAGAGCACGCTGCTGAACGTCGGCGCCGGGCTGCTGGCGCCGAGCACCGGCGGCGTGACGGTGTTCGGCCAGCCGCTGGCCGGCATCAACGCGCGCGCCGGCTACATGTTCCAGACCGAAAGCCTGATGCCGTGGCGCACCGCGCTCGCCAACGTGATGGCCGGGCTCGAGTTCCACGGCGTGCCCGATGCCGAGGCGCGCGCGCAGGCCGAGGGTTGGCTGAAGCGGGTCGGACTCGGCGGCTTCGGCGACCGCTACCCGCACCAGCTGTCGGGCGGCATGCGCAAACGCGCGTCGCTCGCGCAGACGCTGGCGCTCGACCCCGACATCATCCTGATGGACGAACCGTTCAGCGCACTCGACATCCAGACCCGCCAGCTGATGGAAAACGAGGTGCTGGCCTTGTGGGCAGAGAAGAAAAAAGCGGTGCTGTTCATCACGCACGACCTCGACGAGGCGATCGCGATGAGCGACCGCGTCGTGGTGCTGTCGGCCGGGCCTGCGAGCCGGCCGATCGGCGAGTTCCGGATCGACCTCGCCCGCCCGCGCGACGTCGCCGAGGTGCGCACCACGCCGCGCTTCATCGAGCTGCACCAGGCCATCTGGGCCGTGCTGCGCGACGAGGTGCTCAAGGGCTACGCGCAGCAGTTGAAGGCTGCGTGATGGGGCAGGTGCGCCGCTGATGCGCCACGTCCGCCTCTGGCAAGGCGGCCTGCTGGCCGCGCTGGTCGCCTTCTGGTACCTGATGACGACGCCCGGCCTGGTGCCGACGTTCATGTTCGACAACGACCGTCAGGCGGCCTTCTTCTTCGGCGAGCCGCTGCAGGTGGCGGTGCGCATCTGGGACTGGTTCATCGGCGACGCCGACATCTACCGCCACCTGGCGGTGACGCTGGTCGAGACGCTGCTGGCGTTCGGCATCGGCGCCGCGCTCGGGCTGGCCTGCGGGCTCTGGCTGGCGCTGTCGCCGCTGGCGTCGGCCGTGCTCGAGCCCTACATCAAGGCGCTGAACTCGATGCCGCGCATCATCCTGGCGCCGATCTTCTCGGTCTGGTTCGGTCTGGGCATCCTGTCCAAGGTCGCGCTCGGCGTCACGCTGGTCTTCTTCATCGTCTTCTTCAACGTCTACCAGGGCGTCAAGGAAGTCAGCCCGGTGG
>JBDTUO010000105.1:0-8165 GCA_040007675.1 Rubrivivax sp. | reverse complement strand
GGCATCCTCGGCCACGGCGGCGCGGGCTTCCCGGCGGGTCGCAAGTGGGGGGTGATCCACCTCCACGACGGCCAGCCGCACTACCTGTGCGCGAACGCGGACGAAGGTGAACCCGGCACCTTCAAGGACCGCTGGATCCTCGAGAACGCGCCGCATCTGCTGCTGGAGTCGATGCTGATCAGTGCGTACGCATTGCAGGTGCGGCATGCCTTTGTCTACATCCGCGGCGAGTTCGACCTGCCCTATCGACGTCTGGCCGCCGCCGTGGAAGAAGCGTATGCGGCCGGCTGCTTCGGCGAGCACATCCTCGGCAGCGACTTCGCCTGCGACCTCGTCGTCTACCGCGGCGCCGGCTCGTACGTTTGCGGCGAGGCCTCGGCACTGATCACGTCGATCGAGGGCAAGAAGGGCTACCCACGCAACCGGCCGCCGCGGCTGACGGTGCGCGGGCTGTTCCAGCGACCCACCGTGATCAACAACGTGGAGACGCTGGCGAACATCACCGGCATCGTGGCTCACGGGGCCGCTGCCTTCCGCACGGTGGGCACGGCCAAAAGCCCGGGCACGCAACTGATTTCGGTTTCGGGGCATGTGCGCAGACCGGGCGTGTACGAGGTGGAGTACGGCGCGTCGCTGTCGCGCTTCCTGGCCGAAGAGTGCGGCGGCATGCTCGATGGCGCCGCGCTCAAGTGCGTGATCCCCGGAGGCATCTCGACCAAGGTGCTGCGCGCCGCGGAGATCGTCGGCGTCACCTACGACCACCTTTCGCTCGCCGCGGCCGGCTCGCAGCTAGGCTCGGGTGGCATGGTGGTGATCGCCGAAGGCACCTGCATGGTGCGCCTGCTGCAGATCCTGCTGCGCTTCTATCACCACGAATCATGCGGGCAATGCACACCGTGCCGCGACGGCATGGGCTGGATGCACCGCATCATCGACCGCATCGTCGCCGGCGAAGGCCGGCTCGACGACATCGACCAGCTGATCCGCATCTCGAACGCCAACGATGGCACGACGATCTGCGGCATGGGCGACGCGGCCGGCTACGCCACGGTCGGCATCCTCGCCAAGTACCGCGAGGAATTCGAGTACTTCATCGAGCACGGACGTTCGCGCCACGACGGCCGGCTCGAGGTGGCCAGCGATGCCTGAGTTCTTCATCAACGGCCAGGCGGTGCAGGCCGAGGACGGGCACACCGTGATGCAGGCGGCGCGCGCCAACGGCGTGTTCATCCCCTACTTCTGCTGGCATCCGCAGCTATCGGTTCCGGGCAACTGCCGAATCTGCGCGGTCGAGATCGAAGCCGAGGGCGGCGGCTGGGTCGACATCGCCTGCAACATGCCGGTGACCAAGGGCATGCGCGTGCTCACCGATTCACCCAAGGTGCTCCAGCGGCGCAAGGAGACGATGCAGTTCGTCACGTTGAATCATCCGGTTGATTGCGGCATCTGCGACAAGGCCGGCGAGTGCACGCTGCAGGACTACCACTACGCCTACAACGGCTCGCCCTCGGTGTCGCGCGACGCAAAGCTGCATGCCACCAAGCACTTCGACCTCTCGCAGCGCATCGTGCTCGACAACGAGCGCTGCATCCTGTGCACGCGTTGCGTGCGGTTCACGCGCGAGATATCGCTCAGCCATGCGCTGGGCGTCCAGCACCGCGGTGACCATTCGCTGATCCGGCCAGTCGAGGACGGCGCCTTCGAGCACGACGCCTACTCCGACAACGTCATCGACCTGTGCCCGGTGGGCGCGCTGCTGTCGAAGGCCTTTCTGCACAAGGCACGCGTGTGGTACCTGAAGCCGACGCCGTCGGTCTGCCCGGGCTGCGAGCGCGGCTGCAACATCGACATCTGGCATCGCAGGAGCGAATGGAAGCTCCAGGCGCTGGACCCGAAGCACAACGCCAGCATCGAACGGGTCACGCCGCGCGAGAACCAGGCGGTCAACGGGCCCTGGGTCTGCAACAAGGCGCGCGACCTGGCCGGCTTCTTTGGTCGCCCCCGCGCGCTGCAGCCGATGCTGAAGGGGCGCGAGGTGCCGCAGGCCGAAGCGCTGGCGGCGGCGCGCGAGCTGATTGCGAATGCGCGCCGGGTGGTGGCGCTGGTGTCGAACTGGGCCTCGAACGAGGAGCTCGCGGCGTTCGCGGCCTTCGCCGCGTCGGTCGGGCCGCGGCTGGTGGGCCATGTGAAGACCGACTGCCAGCCCGTACCCGGCGAGGTGCTGGAGGACGCACTGCTGATCCGGCCCGACAAGAATCCGAACAGCGCCGGCGCGAAGGCGCTGTTCCCGCCGCTGCCGGTCGATCCGGGGCACTCCCTCCCGCTCGACACCGACCTCGTGCTGTTGTGGGGCGAAGGCTTCGACTTCGCGCAACTGCCGCCGCGCGCGGCCATCGTCTTTCTGAACAGCTGGCAACAGCCAGAGACCCGGCACGCGGACGTGTTCCTGCCGATCACTCCGATGACCGAGCGCAGCGGGCACTACACGAACTTCCAGGGCGTGGTCAGCGCATTCAGCGCCTGCTTCGCGAGGCCGGACGGCGTGGCCGACGCGCAGTCGCTGTTCGCCTTGCTGACGCAGGCCGCCGCCGTGCCGCAGGTGAGCGCATGAAACAGGACCTCGCCGTCGCCATCGTCTTCATTCTCTATGCGTTCGGCATGCTGATGACGTTCGGTACGCTGCTGACCTGGGTCGAGCGCAAGCAGGCGGCGGTGATGTCCGACCGCATCGGCGCGAATCGTGCCTATGTCCGGCTGCCGTTCACGCACATCAAACTGGTGTGGCTGGGCCTGTTCCACGGCATCGCCGACGGCATCAAGATGCTGGTGAAGGAGGACTGGCAGCCGCGCACGGCCGATCGCGTCGCCTACGCCGTCGCTCCCTGGGTGGTGTTCACGCCGGTGCTGCTGGTCTTCGCCGTCATTCCCTTCGGCGGCATGCTCGATCCGGGCCAGCTGTTCCCGGCGCTGGCCGACTGGTTCGACGGTCGCACCTACGCCATGCAGATCGCCCGCCTGGATGCCGGGCTGCTGGTGGTATTCGCCTTCAGCGGCATGACCATCATCGGCTCGATGCTGGCCGGCTGGTCATCGGCCAACAAGTTCTCGCTGCTCGGCTGCCTGCGGGCCGGCTCGCAGATGATCAGCTACGAACTGGTGATGGGCCTGACGGTGCTCGGCCTGATTCTGATCTACGGCAGCCTGGACCTTGGCGCGATGGTGCAGCGCCAGTCCGGCATGGTCTGGGGCGTGCTGCCGGCCTGGGGCGTGGTCTACCAGCCCTTCGCCGCGGTGCTGTTCATGACCGCCGCGATCGCCGAGAACAAGCGCATCCCGTTCGATCTGCCCGAGGCGGAATCCGAGCTGATCGCCGGCTACTACACCGAATACAGCGCGATGAAGATGGGCCTGTTCATGTTCGCCGAGTTCATCGAGATCGCGATCATCGGCGCGCTGTTCACCACGCTGTTCCTCGGTGGCTACAACCTGCCGTACATGAACGACGGCGGCTTCTTGTTCCCCGGCGGCGGCGCCTGGCCGATGAGCCACGGCGCGGTGGTGGTGACGCAGCTGGTCGTGTTCCTCGTCAAGGTCATGCTGATCTGCAGCTTCCAGATCCTGGTGCGCTGGTCGCTGCCTCGCTTTCGCTACGACCAGGTGCTGCGCTTCGCGTGGAAGTTCCTGCTGCCACTGGCACTGGCGAATCTGGTGGTCACCGTGCTGCTGGTCTGGTCGCATGGGGGAGGCGCGACGTGAGCACCAAGGGCAGTCCGGTGAGCGTGCCGCCGCCCTACCGGCGCCAGCCGCGCAAGGACTACTGGAACGAGCCGACGATGGGCGTTTGGGAGCGGGCCTATCTGCCGGAGATCCTGCGCGGGCTGTACACGACGAGCCGCATCTTCCTGCGCAACATGGCTCGCTGGATGAGTGGCCGCAAGGGCGCGCTGACCACCTACTACCCTGAAGAGACGCGTTGGGACTACGCGCCGCGCAACCGCGGCAAGCATGTGCTGACGCAGCGGCCCGACGGCCGGCCGCAGTGCGTCGCCTGCAACCTGTGCGCCACCGTCTGCCCGGCCAAGGTGATCGAGATCGAAGCCGGCTTCGACCCGACCGATGCGGCCCACCCGAAGTTTCCGGTCCGCTTCGAGATCGACTACTCGCGCTGCATCTTCTGCGGCCTGTGCGTCGAAGCCTGCCCGGAAGACGCCATCCGCATGGCCAAGGAAACGCCGGGCCTGCCATCGGACGACCGCCACCAGATGTGGCTCACGCTCGACGAGATGCTCAGCTGGCAGCCGCAGCGCGATGTCGCCAAGCCCTACCCCGCGGCCGCGGCCCCGCAGCGGAAGCGCGAATGATCGACTTCCTGCTGCTCAACCTCGAGGCGCTCCTGACGCTGGGGCTGGGCGTCGGCGCGCTTGCCGGCGCGGTGCTGATGATCCTGCAGTCGTCCCCGATGCGCGTCGCGCTGGCGCTGATCTGGACGATGACCTGCCTGGGCGGCATCTACGGCCTGCTCGGCGTGCACTTCATCGCCGCGTTCCAGGTGCTGATCTACGTCGGTGCGGTGATGGTTTTCATGGTCTACGCGATCATGTTGCTCGAGGCACGGGTGGCCGGCGCGCGGGTGTTCTCGCGCACGCTGTGGCCGGGTCTGGTCGCCGGCGCGCTGCTGCTCGCGGCGGTGGTCGCCGGCGTGTGGTCGCAGTTGCCGCCGACCCGCGGCGACGCCGGCACGACGTCCTACGGCATGGCCCGCTTCGCGAAGGCGTTCCTCGACGAGTACTGGCTGCACTTCGAGCTGACCTCGGTGCTGCTGGTGGTGGCCGTGGCCGCCGCGATGGCGGTGATTCGCGTCAACCGCAAGGCCGAGGCGAAGGCGCGTCGTGGATAGGACGCAGTTCCTGCTCGGCGTGGCGCTTGCGCTGTTCGCGCTGGGCATGCTCGGCGTGATCGTGCGCCGCAACGTGCTGGTGATGCTGATGTGCATGGAGCTGATGCTCAACGGCGTCAACCTCAGCCTGGTCACCTTCGCGCAGCAGACCGACACCCTCGCCGGAGCCGTGCTGGTGTTCCTGAGCTTCGTCGTCGCCACGGCCGAGATCGCCTTGGCCATCCCGATCGTGCTGCTGCTGGCACGCGCCAGACGCACGCTCGACGCCGAGGCCTACGACGAGCTGAAGGGTTAGCGCCATGCTCACCCTGATCGTGCTGCTGCCGCTGCTGGGCTTCGTGCTCAACGGCGTTCTCGCCACGCGGCTCGGCGGCGAGTGGGTCGGCAAGCGCTTCGTCACCGTGGTGGGCTGCGGCTTGCCGCTGCTCGCCTTCGTTCTGGTGCTGCGCATGCTGTTCGCGCTGCAGGCCGGCGACTATGCCCCCATCGTCGAGCCGGCCTACCGCTGGACGACGGTGGGCGACAGCGTCTTCGAGATCAGCTTCTATTTCGACCGGCTGAGCGCGGTGATGGCGTTGATCGTCACCGGTGTCGGCTCGCTGATCCACGTCTATTCCGTCGGCTACATGGCGCACGACAAGAGCTACGGCCGCTTCTTCGCCTACCTGAACCTTTTCCTGTTCTTCATGCTGCTGCTGGTGCTGGGGCGCTCGCTGCTGGTGCTGTTCGTCGGCTGGGAAGGCGTGGGTCTGGCGAGCTACCTGCTGATCGGCTTCTGGTTCGATGAGTTGGCCAATGCGCGGGCCGGCAAGAAGGCCTTCATCACCAACCGCATCGGCGACGCGAGCTTCCTGCTCGGCATGTTCCTGATCTACGAGGCGCTCGGCACGCTGGACATGGACCGCGTCAACGCCGCCTTCGCGCTGAGCGCGGGGGTCGGCGCGGGCATGGCGCCGGCGCTGTCGGCCAGCCTCGTCGGCGTGCTGCTGTTCATCGGCGCCACCGGCAAGTCGGCGCAGATCCCGCTGCACGTGTGGTTGCCCGATGCCATGGCCGGGCCGACGCCGGTATCGGCGCTGATCCACGCGGCGACGATGGTCACCGCCGGCGTTTACCTGGTGGCGCGGCTGTCGGGCGTCTACCTGCAGGCGCCCGAGGCCTCGGCGCTGATCGCCGCCATCGGCGTGGCCACCGCCTTCTTCGCCGCCAGCGTGGCGATGGTGCAGACCGACATCAAGAAGGTGCTGGCGTATTCGACGATCTCCCAGCTGGGCTTCATGTTCCTGGCGCTGGGGGTGGGCGCCTACGGCGTGGCGATCTTCCACCTGATGACGCATGCCTTCTTCAAGGCCTGCCTGTTCCTCGGCGCCGGCAGCGTGATCCATGCGCTCGGCGGCGAGCAGGACATGCGCAGGATGGGCGGGCTGGCGAGGCGCATCCCGCTGACCTTCGTCACGTTCGCGATTGCGACCTCCGCCATCGCCGGCATTCCACCGCTGGCCGGATTCTTCTCGAAGGACGAGATCCTCTGGTACGCCTTCGCCAGCGGCCGTGGCGGCTCGCCGTTGCTCTGGGCGGTGGCCGCGCTGACGGCGCTGATGACCGCCTTCTACATGTTCCGCCTGCTGTGGCTGACCTTCCTCGGAGCGTCGCGCATGACGAAGGATGTCGAGCGCCACGTGCACGAGTCGCCGCTGTCGATGACCGGCGGCCTGATGCTGCTGGCGCTGCTGTCGGCGGTGGGCGGCTTCATCGCGCTGCCGCACTTTCTCGAGCCCGACCTGCCACTGCCTGCGGTAGACGCGCATCTGCATGCCTTCGAGACGCCGTTGCTGGTGATCTCCATCGTGCTGGCGCTGGCCGGGCTTTTCGGCGCGCGCTTCGTCTACGGCGCCGGCCCGTCGCGGGCCGAGGCGTTGGCGGCCCGTTTCGCCGGGCTGCACCGCTGGCTGTTCGCGAAGTACTACGTCGACGAGCTCTACGAGCGCGTCATCGGCCGCCCGCTGGTTTGGGTCAGCGACCATGTGTTCCTGCGCCTGGTCGACCGCATCGTGCTCGATGGCACGCTGCACCTGCTGGCCGGCATGGGCCGCTTCGGTGCCGGGTTGCTCGGCCGCGTGCAGTCGGGCCGGCTCCAGCGCTACGCCTGGCTGGTGATGGCCGGCATCGCCGGCGCGCTGTTCTGGAGCTGGCGCCATGTCTGACGCCGCGATCCTGAACGGGGTGCTGTTCCTGCCCGTGGCCGGCGTCGTGCTGCTGCTGGCCTCCGGCGCCGATTCCGCCACCGTGCGCCGCCTGACCCTGGTGGTGATGCTGCTTCAGCTGGCCTGTGCCGGCTGGCTCTATGCACGCTTCGACGCCGCCGCCACCGGCCTGCAGTTCGAGACGCGCGTGCCCTGGATCGCCGCATGGGGCGTGCACTACCAGATCGGTCTGGACGGCTACAACCTGCTGCTGGTCTTGCTGACCGCTTTCCTCGGGCCGCTGGTGGTGGCTGGTTCGTTCACCGCGATCCGCAAGGATGTGAAGCTGTTCTACGCGATGGTGCTGCTGATCCAGTTCGCGATGACGGGCACCTTCCTCGCACAAGACCTGTTCCTGTTCTATCTGTTCTGGGAGGCGATGCTGATCCCGATGTTCCTGATCATCGGCATCTGGGGCGGCGAACGGCGCATCTACGCGACCTTGAAGTTCGTGCTCTACACCGCCTTCGGCAGCATCCTGATGTTGGCGGCTGTGATCTACCTGGTCTACTCGCTGCAGCACAGCACCGGCATCGTCTCGTTCGCCTTTGCCGACCTGATGCGTGCGCGGCTGCCGCTGCAAGCGCAGACTCTTCTGCTGCTGGCCTTCGGCCTGAGCTTCGCGATCAAGGTGCCGATGGTGCCGCTGCACACCTGGCTGCCCGACGCGCACGTCGAGGCGCCCACCGCCGGTTCGGTGATCCTGGCCGGCGTGATGCTGAAGATGGGCACCTACGGCTTCATGAAGCTGGGCTTTCCGCTCTTTCCCGATGCGACCCAGCTCTACACGCCGGTGCTGATGTCGCTCGCGGTGCTGAGCATCGTCTACGGCGCCTGCCTGGCGCTGGTGCAGGACGACATCAAGAAGATCATCGCCTACTCGTCGATCAGCCACCTCGGCTACGTCATGCTCGGTCTGCTCAGCCTGGAGCTGGTCGGCATCCAGGGTGCAGTGATCCAGATGGTCAGCCACGGCCTGGTCGCCGCCGGGCTGTTCCTGATGGTGGGCATGATCTACGAGCGCT
>JBDTUO010000104.1:0-8178 GCA_040007675.1 Rubrivivax sp. | reverse complement strand
TAGTCCTTGAACTGCTCGCGCAGCTTGTTCTTCTGCATCTTGCCCGTCGCGCCGAGCGGGATCGCGTCGACGAAGACGACATCGTCCGGCAGCCACCACTTCGCGATCTTGCCTTCGTAGAAGCTGAGCAGGTCGGCCTTCGCCAGCGTCGCGTTCGGCTTCTTGACGACCACCAGCAGCGGTCGTTCATCCCACTTCGGGTGCTTGGCGGCGATGCACGCGGCCATCGCGACCGCCGGGTGCGCCATCGCGATGTTCTCCAGATCGATCGAGCCGATCCACTCGCCGCCCGACTTGATGACGTCCTTCGCGCGGTCGGTGATCTGCATGTAGCCGTCGGCGTCGATGGTCGCGACGTCGCCGGTGGGGAACCAGCCGTCGAGCAGCGGATCACCGCCTTCGCCCTTGAAGTACTCCTGCACGATCCACGGGCCCCTGACCAGCAGCTCGCCGCTCGTCTGCGCGTCCCACGGCAGTTCCCGGCCGTCGGCGTCGATGATCTTCATGTCGACGCCGAAGATCGCCTGGCCCTGCTTGGTCTGCAGCGCAAGCCGCTCCTCGGCGCCCAGCGCGAGGTGCTTGTTGCGGAAGCTGCAGACGGTGCCGAGCGGGCTCATCTCGGTCATGCCCCACGCATGCAGCACGTGCACGCCATACGTGCCCTGGAACGCGCGGATCATCGCCGGCGGGCAGGCCGAACCACCGATCACGGTGCGGTTCATCGTGCTGAACTTCAGGTCGTTCGCCTCGACGTAGGCCAGCAGCCCCTGCCAGACGGTCGGCACCCCGGCCGACAGCGTGACCTTCTCGCTCTCGAACAGCTCGTAGAGCGACTTGCCGTCCATGCCCGGGCCCGGGTAGACCATCTTCGCGCCGACCATGCAGGCCACGTACGGCAGGCTCCACGCGTTGACGTGGAACATCGGCACGACCGGCAGGATGACGTCGCGTGAGGAGCAGTTCAGCGCGTCCGGCAGCGCGCCGGCAAAGGCGTGCAGCAGCGTCGAGCGGTGGCTGTAGAGCACCCCCTTCGGGTTGCCGGTGGTGCCGCTCGTGTAGCACAGCGAGCTGGCGCTGTTCTCGTCGAAACTTGGCCATTCGTAGTGGTCGTCCTGCGCGGCGAGCAGTTCCTCGTAGCACAGCAGGCCGTCGATCTTGCTCGCCGCCGGCATGTGCGCGCGGTCGGTCATCAGCACGAAGTGCCTGACCGTCTTCAGGTGCGCGGCCACGGCTTCCACCAGCGGCAGGAAGCTGGTGTCGAAGCACAGCACCTTGTCCTCGGCGTGGCCGGCGATGTAGGCCACCTGCTCCGGGTGAAGGCGCGGGTTCAGCGTGTGCAGCACGGCGCCGACACCCGACACGGCGTAGTACAGCTCCATGTGCCGGTAGCCGTTCCAGGCCAGCGTGGCCACGCGATCGCCCGGCGCGACACCGAGCTCGCCGAGCGCCTTGGCCAGCTGACGCGAACGCGCCGCGAGTTCGCGGTAGGTCGTGCGATGGATGTCGCCCTCGGTGCGGCGCGACACGACTTCCTGCGCGCCGTGGTGCCGCTCCGCGTGCACCAGCAGGTTCGAAATCAGCAGTGGCTGCTGCTGCATCAGTCCGAGCATCGTCGTCTCCTTTTAGGTTCTCTGGCGGTAACCGGCGCCCCAGCGTGCCCAGCGGCCGCGGCTCAACCGGGGCATTGTGCCGCCGGTCGGCGTGACGCCGCCCGGGATTGCCCTCAGGTGGACAGCGTCGGCGGTGTCGGTGGCGCCTGGTCGCTCCACAGTTCGCCGCCGGTGGCCCAGTCATGGCGTTCGACCTCGACGAAGACGACGTCGATGGCGTCGGGCCGGCCGCCCAGCGTGGCAACGGTCGCCTCGGTCAGCGCGCGCGCCAGCGCGCGTTTCTGCTCGACGGTGCGGCCGGCGAAGAGTTCGACATGGATCGTCGGCATGGGGCGGGCCTCCAAGGGGCGCTGGGATCACGGGGCGGCGGCGTGGATGGGCAAGCGCGTCTCGACCTTCACCTCGCGCAGGACGATGCCCGATCGTCCATCTGCTTGACGCACGAGAATGACGTTCTCCGATTCTGGCTCAGCCGTCGGTACAAAGGAACGACATTCGCGGCCCGCAGGGCTACGCTTGCAGGCCTTCCCCGTCGCCGCAGGAGACGCCGCCATGCCCACCGTGATCCAGCGCCCCGACTACCGCCTGGCGGACAACCTGTGGGCCGACGGCGGTGCCGTGTTCCTCACCGGCACCCAGGCGCTCGTGCGCCTGCTGCTGATGCAGCGTGCGCGCGATGCGGCGGCTGAACTGAACACTGCCGGTTTCGTCAGCGGCTATCGCGGCAGCCCGCTCGGCATGGTCGACCAGGCGATCTGGAAGGCGGGCGAAAAGTTCACCGCCGCCGGCATCCGCTTCGTGCCGGCGATCAACGAGGAACTCGGCGCGACGCAGGTGCTCGGCACGCAGCGCGTCGAGTCCGACCCGAACCGCACCGTCGAGGGCGTGTTCTCTATGTGGTACGGCAAGGGGCCGGGGGTCGACCGCGCCGGCGACGCGCTCAAGCACGGCAACGCCTATGGCTCGTCGCCGCACGGCGGCGTGCTCATCGTCGCCGGCGACGACCACGGCTGCGTCAGCTCGTCGATGCCGCACCAGAGCGACGTGCTGATGCAGGCCTTCCACATCCCGGTCGTGGCCCCCGGCAACATCGCCGAGATGCTCGAGTTCGGGCTCTACGGCTGGGCGCTGTCGCGCTACAGCGGCGCCTGGGTCGGTTTCACCGCGCTGTCGGAGGTCGTCGAGAGCGGCGCCACGGTGAACCTGGACCTCGTGAACGCGCGCGCCGCCGGCTGGGCCGACGCCGAGACCGTGCGCGGCGCGACCGGGCACGCACCGCCGCCCGACGGCCTGCACTACCGCTGGCCCGACCTGCCGTCCTTGCGCATCGAGACGCGGCTGGTCGACAAGCTGGCCGCGGTGGCCGCCTTCGCGCGCATCAACGCGATCGACCGCCACGTGATCGAGTCGCCGCAGGCGCGGGTAGGCATCGTCACCGTCGGCAAGGCGCATTACGACCTGATGGAGGTGCTGCGCCGGCTCGAGATCACGCCGCAGATGCTCAGCGCCGCCGGCGTTCGTCTGTACAAGGTCGGCCTGAGCTTCCCGATCGAGACGACGCGCATGCGCGCCTTCGCCGACGGCCTGCACGAGGTGCTCGTGGTCGAGGAGAAGGCGCCGGTCGTCGAGAGCCAGTTGCGCGACCTGTTCTACAACGACGCCGTGCGGCCGGCGATCGTCGGCAAGCTCGGCCGCACCGGTGCGCCGCTGGTCAGCGCGACCGGCGAGCTGCGCCCCTCGCGCCTGATCGAACTCGTCGCGCACTGGATCGCGGAGCACTTTCCGAACAACGCCACGCTCGGCGACCACCTGCAGCACGTGCGCGACTTCACGCTGCCCGAGTTGCTCTCCAACGAAGGCGACGCGGTCAAGCGACTGCCCTACTTCTGCGCCGGCTGCCCGCACAACACCAGCACGAAGGTGCCCGAAGGCTCGACCGCGCGCGCCGGCATCGGCTGCCACTTCATGGCCAACTGGATGGACCGCGAGACCGCGGGCCTGATCCAGATGGGCGGCGAAGGCGTCGACTGGGTCAGCCATTCGATGTTCACGACCACGCCGCACGTGTTCCAGAACCTCGGCGACGGCACCTACTACCACTCGGGCTACCTCGCGATCCGGCAGGCCGTCGCCGCGAAGGCCACGCTGACCTACAAGATCCTGTTCAACGACGCGGTCGCGATGACGGGCGGGCAGCCGATCGACGGCGAGATCAGCGTCGACGCGATCGCGCGCCAGGTCGAGAGCGAAGGCGTCAAGCACGTCGCGGTGCTGTCCGATGACATCGGCAAGTACGACACCATCAAGGCCCGCTTCCCGGCCGGCACCACGTTTCACGGCCGGGACGAGCTCGACGCCGTGCAGCGCCGGCTGCGCGAGACGGCCGGTGTCACGGTGCTGATCTACGAGCAGACCTGCGCGGCCGAGAAGCGGCGCCGGCGCAAGAAGGGGCTGCTGGAGGATCCCGACCACAGGCTGTTCATCAACGAGCACGTGTGCGAAGGCTGCGGCGACTGCAGCGTGCAGAGCAACTGCGTGGCGGTCGTGCCGCACGAGACGCCGCTCGGCCGCAAGCGCCGCATCGACCAGAGCAGCTGCAACAAGGACTACAGCTGCGCCAAGGGCTTCTGCCCCAGCTTCGTCAGCGTGCGGGGCGCGGCGCTGCGGCGCAAGCCCGGGGTGCTGGGGCGCGGCCAGCAAGCCTTGCTGCAGCGCGTCGCCGCCTTGCCCGTGCCGGCACCGCACGCCTGGACCGGTCCGTACGACCTGCTCGTCACGGGCGTCGGCGGCACCGGCGTGGTGACCGTCGGTGCGGTGATCGCGATGGCCGCGCACCTCGAGGGAAAGAGCGCGAGCGTGCTCGACTTCATGGGTTTCGCGCAGAAAGGCGGCTCGGTGCTGTCGTTCGTGCGCTGGGCCGACGTGCCCGAGCGGCTCAACCAGGTGCGCATCGACACCCAGCAGGCGGACGCGATCCTGGCCTGCGACCTCGTCGTCGGGGCCTCGCCCGAGGCCCTGGGTACCGTTCGGCGCGACCGCACGCGGGTGCTGGCCAACGTGCATGAGGTGCCGGTGGCCGAGTCACTGAAGAACCCGGACGCGAGCCTGCGCGTGCCGGCGCTGCTCGCGAAGCTGCGCTTCGCGGTCGGTGACGACCCCGCAGCGCTCGAGACCTTCGACGCCCAGGCGCTGGCCGAGGAGTTTCTCGGCGACACCATCGTCGCCAACATCCTCGCGCTCGGCGTCGCGTGGCAGCGCGGGCTGGTACCGGTGAGCCTGGAGGCGCTCGAGCGTGCGATCGAACTCAACGGCGTCGCGGTCGAGAACAACCGGCTCGCCTTTTCGCTCGGGCGCGTCGCAGCGGGCGACCCCGCCGGACTGCAGGCGCTGCGCAGCGCCGCTGCGGCTGCGCTCGACCCGCCGCTCGGCACCGCCGACGCCGACGCCGACGCCGACGCCACGTTCGACGCCATGATCGAGACCGGCGTGACAGACCTGACGGCCTACCAGGACGCCGCGTGGGCGGCCCGCTGGCGCGCGACGGTCGAACGCACGCGCGCGGCGGAGGCAGCGCTGGTGGGCGCCGACCCCGCACGGTTGCCGTTCACGCGCGCAGTGGCGCGCAGCCTGCGCAAGCTGATGAGCTACAAAGACGAGTACGAGGTCGCGCGGCTGTACACCGACGGGCGCTTCGCGGCCGACCTCGCAGCGCAGTTCGAGGGCACGCCGTCGCTCGAATTCCACATGGCACCGCCGCTGCTGAGCCGTGCGCGTGACGGCGGCCCACCGCGCAAGGTCCGGCTCGGTCCGTGGCTGATGCCGGCACTGCGGCTGCTGGCGCGCGCCAAGGGGCTGCGCGGTGGCGTGTTCGACGTCTTCGGCCGCACCGACGAGCGTCGCATGGAACGGGCGTTGATCGCACAGTTCGAGGCCCGCGTCGTGGAGCTGCTGCCGCTGCTCTCGCAGAGCACGCTCACCACGGCGACGCAGGTGGCAGCGTTGCCACTGTCGATGCGCGGCTTCGGCCACGTCAAGATCGGCAACGTCGCGCTGGCGCGAGCCCGCGAGGCCGAGTTGCTGCACCGGCTCGCACCGGCCCGCTGGCCACGACCGCCCGATGACGCTGCGGCGGGGCAGATCCGAGGCATCGCGGTGGTCGCCGGCTGATCAGCCCACGCCGGCTCAGTGCGGCGCCAATTCGCCGCCGCGGCTCTGACCGCCGGCGCGCTCGATGCAATAGGCCACCAGCGCATCGATGTCGCTCGACTTGTCGAACACGGCTTCAGCGCCGAGCGCCAGGCATTGCGTGCGTATCGCCGGCGTCGCATAGTTTGTCAGCACGACGCACGGCACCGACGCCGACGCTGCACGCAGCGCGGCCAGCACCCCGATGCCACTGCCTTCCTTCAGGAATATGTCGACGATCGCAAGATCGCTGCCGAGTCCGGGGGCCATCAGAGCGGCGACCGCATCGGTGCTGCGCTCGGCATGGCCGATCACCGTCACCGGCGCCAGTTCCTCCAGTGCCGCTTCCAGGTTATGGCGAATGATCGCGTTGTCCTCGACGAGGAACACGCGCAGCTTGCGCATGGTGCAGTGGGGCGCGGAGATCCGCCGGGGTCGCCGACGAGTTCGGCCGATCCAGTTTAGGTGGCGGCCTCGCGCTGCTGCGTAGGACGGCGCTGACAGGCGAGCAGCCCAGATCACGTGGAATCTCCGTCGATCAGTCGCGACGGAGACCACCAAGAACGTGAAGACGCCGAGACGGCAGTCTCGGCTCGCGCCACGTAGAGCCCAATCGCGCAGTGCACCAGACTTCGCCCCCGGCCGTCGCCAGGCGAGCCGGCGCCAGCGTGGTGTTGCATGGCTGGGCCGGGGGCGGGACTTGGATCAGCTCGACTTGACGGTGAGCTGGTTGTCTACGCTTGCGACGCCGTCGACACCCTGCGCGAGCTCACTGGCGCGCGTCTTGGCCGCCGGCGTGGGCGCCGTGCCCTTCAGCGCGACGCGGCCGCCGACGGTGTCGACGTCGATGCTCAGCGCGCTCAACTCGCTGTCACCGGCCAGCTTGGCGTTGACCGCGGCGGTGATCGCCGCATCCTGCACGGCGTTGCCGACATTATCCGCCGCCTGCTTGGCGTCGGCCTTCATTTCCTGCGCGCCCGCGGCGATCTTGTCGCCGGCGTTGTCGGTCTTCTTCTCGACCGTCGCAACCGCACTGTCGATCTTCTGGCCGGCGGTGCGGTTGTCGTCTTCGCGACCGCAGGCGCTCAGGCCGACTGCAGCAACGACGGCGGTGAGTAGACTGATCTTGCGGAGAGTGGCTTGGCGGGTCATTTCGAAGCTCCTGAAGTGGTTGGGTGTTGGGCGGGCTCTTTCGCCTTGCCCTGTTGTTGGCATCCGTCGCAGCGATCACGATCAGATTGCGCTAGCTTATGCAGTGCGGCAGGCGATGTCGGTCGGCCAGTAGCGCGACGCGCTGTGGGACCCGGCTGACACCCGCCAGCTCGGTCCTCAGAAGTGCGACTGCCAGGCCACGTACAGCGCGTTCTTGCGCGGTCTGAGCTTGACGCGACCCTCGCTGCTGCCGAGCTGGACCCGGAAGGTCCCGATGTCCCGGATCTCCGCCGTGGTGGACTTGGTGCGGAACTCGAGGCCCCAGCGATGCCCCTTCTGGCCGTCGATCGCGCGCGCATCGACAGCCCCCTGCTCGTAGTACACCGTCGAGCGCCGCGACGGGTTGACGCCCAGGCCCCACACGGGGCGGCCGACTGCACCTTGCGCGTCCACGTCCTGCGCACCCCAGCGGATGCGCAGCGGCCCGGCGGCCTGGGCCCACGGCGAGCGCAGCGTGTGATCGCCCTCGTTCCAGCCGCTTGGCGCCTGCGGCGCCGCAGTCGACGTTGCGGTGGCAAGCAGCAGTGACTGCGGAGCGTCGATGATGGCTTGCGCACGCGCGGGAGCGGCCGCCAGGAGCATGGTCGCGGCAGCAGCGCCAACCACCGCGAGTTTGGCCAGGGCCCCGCCCGTCCGTAGCAAGGCACGCAGCGGGGTCCTGCCAGAACTTGGGCGTTGCGAAGGGTGGGCCTGGCGAGTCATGGCGGTGGACTCCGTAGCTGGGTGGGTTGCCTCCAGTGTCGGATTGGTTCGAAGGTGCTCGGATGGGCCGCAGACGCGTTCCCCAGTCGGAAGCCATCGCGGTACGACGTAGGACAGGCGCGCGCGCGTCGCCCTGCACGCCGCGCTCACGGTCGCGTTCAGCCTCGTCAACACTAGGATGGCGCGAGGGCAAGGCACTGTCCGCAGCGCGGACAAGTGCTGGGTGACGGCCGGGTTCATCTGCGCAAGGGCGGCGGGCAGCGGGCAGCGGGCAGCAAGAGGCTGCTGCGCCACGCGCGATCCATATCCGGCGTCAAACGGCCTCCGGAACGACGGGCTCTGGGTTTTGCCAAGCGTGCTCGGCGCGAAGCAACTCGCTGGACGGTCGCACACGCCGGGCGGGCAGACCGCCCGGCTTCCCCCGACGCCCGGATCAGCGGTAGTCGCGCGGGCGCGACAGCAGCCCCGC
>JBDTUO010000103.1:0-8196 GCA_040007675.1 Rubrivivax sp. | reverse complement strand
CGCCGAGGCTCATGACCGGGAACTCGAGCGGGAAGCCGCCGGCTTCGTAGACGCCAATCTTCACCTGCTCGGCCAGCGTGCGGAAATGCGAGTTGCACGGCGTCAGTTCGCTGAAGGTGTTGCAGATGCCGATCACGGGCCGGCCGTCGAACTGGTCGTGCGGAACCCCCTTGCCCTTGACCCAACTGCGGTACGCAAAGCCGTCCCGGTCCTGGCGACCGAACCATTGCTGACTGCGCAGTTCGTGGGGCGGTTTCCTGCGCGGCGTGTCGCTCATGGCTGCTGGCTTTCCCGGTTTCGTCATCAAGGCCTGAAGTCTATTATCGTATGACGATTGACCCGGCCTCCAGCCGTGGAACTACTAGGAACGCGCGCCATGTCCGACATTCACCTCCTGACCGCAGCGCCGCTGTCACCGCTGTTGATGCCGCAGTTGCGCGCGGCCTATACCGTGCACGAGCGCACCCACCTGACCGACCCCGAGGCCTTTGCGCGCATCGCGCCGCAGGTGCGGGCGGTGGCGGCCAGTGGGGACTCGCAGGTGCCGGCCTCGCTGATCGCACAGTTGCCGGCGCTCGAGGTGATTTCGGTGATGGGGGTCGGCTACGACGGCGTCGATGTCGCAGCGGCGAAGGCGCGCGGCGTCGTCGTCACCCACACACCCGACGTGCTGAACGACGACGTGGCCGACCTCGCGCTCGGGCTGATGCTGAGTGCCGCGCGCCAGCTGCCAGCGGCTGACCGCTACGTGCGCGAAGGTCGCTGGGAGGCCACTGGCCCGATGCCGCTGGCACGCAAGGTGTCGGGTGCGCGGCTCGGCGTGGTCGGCATGGGGCGCATCGGCCAGGCGATCGCGCAGCGTGCCGCGGCCTTCGGCATGTCGATCGCCTACACCGCGCGGCACGCGCGGGCGGCGGTGCCGTACCGCTACCTGCCGAGCGTGCGCGAACTCGCCGCGCAGAGCGACTTCCTCGTGCTCATCACGCCGGGCGGTGCGGCCACACGCGGGCTGGTCGACGCCGAGGTGCTGGCCGCACTCGGCAAGGGTGCCGGCGAAGGCATCCTCATCAATGTCGCACGCGGCTCGGTGGTCGACGAGGCGGCGCTGATCGACGCCCTGGAAAGAGGCGTCATCGCCGGTGCCGGCCTCGACGTCTTTGCCGACGAGCCGAAGGTGCCGGCGCGGCTGATGGCGCTGCCGCACGTGGTGCTGGTGCCGCACATCGGCAGCGCGACCGGTCAGACCCGGCAGGCGATGGCCGACCTGGCGGCGGCCAACCTGCGCGAGCATTTCGCCGGTCGGGCGCTGCCGACGCCGGTGCCGGAGTGCCGCCCGGCCGCCTGAACCGTCGGCCGCCGCCCGGGCCGGGGTTATCCCCGAGGGCAGGCTTGTTCAATCATCATACGATAAGACCACTGGCGCGCTGACGCCGGGCGTCCGACCACCGAAGGAGACACGACACATGCATCGCAAGACCTGGATCGCCGCGGCTGCCGCCGGCGCCGTACTGCTAGTCGCCACCCCGGCGTGGTCGCAGGAAACGCTCACCGTCTGGTGGGTCAAGGGCTTCTACAAGTCCGAGGACGACGCACTGTTCGCGGCCATCAAGAAGTTCGAGGCGAAGAACAAGGGCATCAAGGTCGAGCTGTCCCAGTACCCGATCCAGGACATGATCCCGAAGACCGTCGCGGCACTGGATTCCGGCAGCCCGCCGGACGTCGCCTATGCCGACGTCTACGACTTCCAGGTCACCGCGAAGTGGGCCTTCGAAGACAAGCTCGAGGACCTGTCCGCGGTGATCGACCCGATCCGTGCCACCTTCGAGCCGGCGGCGCTGGCCACCACGTTCCTCTACGACGACGTCACCAAGAAGCGCTCGTACTACGCGTTCCCGATCAAGCAGCAGACCATGCACATCGAGTACTGGCTCGACATGCTCACCGATGCCGGCTTCAAGGAATCC
Source organism: Rubrivivax sp. (assembly GCA_040007675.1). GTDB lineage: Bacteria > Pseudomonadota > Gammaproteobacteria > Burkholderiales > Burkholderiaceae_C > Rubrivivax. The sequence goes on along the minus strand of JBDTUO010000103.1, from coordinate 6,232 downwards.
GACATCCCGAAGGATTGGAAGGGTTACTGGGATTTCTGGTGCACGAAGGTGCAGGAAGGGCACCGCAAGAACACCGGCAAGCGCAGCTACGGCACCGGCTTCCCGATGGGGGTGGACTCGAGCGACTCGTTCTATTCGTTCCTGACCTTCATGGACGCCTACAACGTCAAGCTCGTCAACGACTCGGGCAAGCTGCTGGTCGACGACCCGTCGGTGCGCAAGGGGCTGATCGATGCGCTGACCGACTACACGTCGGTCTACGCCAAGGGCTGCACGCCGCCGTCGGCGACGAGCTGGAAGGACCCCGACAACAACGTCGCGTTCTTCAACAAGACCACCGCGATGACGCACAACGCGACGATCTCGATCGCCGCCAAGTGGCTCGACGACGCGAACAACGCCAGTCTGACGGAAGAGCAGCGCGCGACCGCCAAGAAGAACTACTACGAGGTCGTGCGCACGGCCGGCTTCCCGAACAAGCCCGACGGCAGCAAGATGATCTACCGCGCCGCGGTCAAGACCGGCGTCATCTTCAAGGCGGCCAAGAACAAGGCGGCGGCGAAGAAGTTCGTCGGCTTCATGCTCGAGGAGGCCAACCTCACGCCCTACGTCGAGGGATCGCTGGGCCGCTGGTTCCCCGTCACCAAGACCGCGCAACAGAGCCCGTTCTGGAAGGGTGATCCGCACCGCCTGGCCGTGTACAACCAGTTCATGAACGGGACGACGCCGTTCGAGTTCACGAAGAACTACAAGTTCACGGTGCTGAACAACGAGAACGTGTGGGCCAAGGCGATGAATCGGGTTCTCAACGAGAAGGTGCCGGTCGACAAGGCGGTCGACGAGATGATCGCCCGCATCAAGACCGTGGCCGGCAGCTGACGACAGGCGGCCTCGGGGCGGGCCGCCCGGTCCGCCTCGCCGGCCCGGCGGGCGCCTGCGAAGCTCGCCGATCGACGCACAGGCAGCGGCCCCGCGGGCAAGAGCCCACCGACACGGTGGTGGGCGCCCCGGTCGTCCTGCGGGAGAGACCATGTCAGCCATCGCCGCCGGTGCTGCGCCACCCCTGCGCAAATCGCTGAGCCCCTTCGAGTTCTGGGGCCGCGCGCTGGTGCTGCCGTACCTGCTCGTGTTCCTTGCGTTCGTGCTGTACCCGGTGTGCTACGGGTTGTGGCTGGCGCGTCACCCGGCCAGCTACGTCAAGCTGTTCGACGACCCGATCTTCTTCCGCACCGCCGTCAACACGCTGGTGTTCCTGGTGGTGGCCATCAACCTGAAGATGGCCATGGCGATGGTGCTGTCGGGCTTCTTCATCCAGACCCGCTGGTGGATCAAGGTGCTGTCGGTACTGTTCATCCTGCCGTGGGCGGTGCCGTCGATCCCGACCATCCTGTCGGTCCGCTTCATGCTCAACCCGGAATGGGGCGTGATCAACAGCGTGATCTTTCGCATGACCGGGTTGGACGGCCCGAACTGGCTCAACGATCCGACGCTGGCGCTGGGCTTTTCGATGTTGATGCACATCTGGAAGTCGCTGCCGTTCTGGACCCTGATCCTGATCGCCGGACGGCTGTCGATCCCGGGCGAGCAGTACGAGGCGGCCGCGGTGGACGGCGCCAGCAGCTGGCAGAAGTTTCGTTTCATCACGTGGCCGTCGATGCGCACGCTGTACCTGACCACGACCATCCTGTCGATGATCTTCACGCTCGGAGACTTCAACTCGGTCTACCTGCTGACCGGGGGCGGGCCGGCCGACCTGACCCACGTGCTCGCGACACTCGGCATCCGCTACCTGCGGCTCGACCAGGTCGACCTGGCGATGGCGTCCATCGTCGTCGCGCTGCCGCTCGTGCTGCCGCTGGTCTATTTCATGATGAAGCGCTTGTCCAAATGAAGCCACGTGCCGTCGCCACCGAGGCCAAGTTGCTGCTGATCGGGATCCCGGTCTTCATCTGGACCATGATCCCGATCTACCACCTGTTCCTGTTCGCCATCTCGTCCAAGGACGAGGCGACCAACGGGCACCTCTGGCCGCAGAACCCGACGCTGCAGAACTTCGAGTTCGTCTTCGGTCAGAAGCACTTCTACCTCAACCACTTCTGGCTCCAGATGTGGAACTCGGTGCTGATCGCGGTCGCGGTCGGGGCGTTGACGCTGTTCGTCGCCACCACGGCCGCGTTCGCGATCAGCCGGCTCAAGGTGCGGGGCGGGCGCACGGTGATGAACCTCGCGCTGTTCACCTACTTCATCCCGGCCGCGTTCCTCGCGGTACCGATGTACAAGACGATGGGGATCTACGGTCTGCTGAACAACCAGTGGGCGCTGATCCTGGCGATGGTCACGATCGCGTCGCCGTACTGCATCTGGGTGCTCAAGCAGGCCTCCGACAAGCTGCCATGGGAGCTCGACGAGGCCGCGCGCATCGATGGCGCGACGCCGCTGCAGCTGTTCCGGCTGGTCTACCTGCCGCTGATGGTGCCGTCGCTGGTGGCGGTAGGCACCTATTCGCTGTTGCTGGCCTGGAACGAATACCTGTATGCGTTCCTGCTGCTGTCCAACGACCGCAGCATCACGCTCTCAGTGGCGCTCGGCAACTTCCTGTCGGCCGACGACTCGCCGTGGGAGCTGCTGATGGCCACCGGCTTCATCTACGCGCTGCCGCCGGCGGCGATCTATTACGCGTTCAAGCGCTACATGGTCGGCGGCCTCACGGCCGGCGCGGTCAAGAGCTGACGACGCCCTCAATCGCTGCACCCATGGCAACCGTCACGTTCCGCCAGATCGAAAAGGCCTACGGCAAGGTCAAGGTCATCCACGGCATCGAGTTCGGCATCGAGGACGGCGAGTTCGTCGTCCTGGTCGGGCCGTCGGGCTGTGGCAAGAGCACGCTGCTGCGCATGCTGGCCGGGCTGGAGGACATCACGGCCGGCGAGATCCTGATCGACGGCACCGTCGTCAACGACCTGCCGTCCAAGGACCGCGATATCGCAATGGTCTTCCAGAGCTACGCGCTGTACCCGCACATGACGGTGCGCGAGAACCTGGGTTTCAGCCTGCGCCTGCGCAAGGCCGATGCCGGCACGACCGCCGAGCGTGTGGACCGCGCCGCGAAGATCCTGAACCTGGACCAGTTGCTCGGCCGCTATCCGCGCGAGCTGTCGGGCGGCCAGCGCCAGCGGGTCGCAATGGGTCGTGCGATCGTGCGCGACCCGAAGGTGTTTCTGTTCGATGAGCCGCTGTCGAACCTCGACGCCAAGCTTCGGGTGGCGATGCGGGCCGAGATCAAGTCGCTTCACCAGCGGCTCAAGACGACCACCGTCTACGTCACGCACGACCAGATCGAGGCGATGACGATGGCCGACCGCATCGTCGTCATGCACGACGGCATCGTCGAGCAGATCGGCACCCCGCTCGAGCTGTTCGATCGGCCGGGCAACCTGTTCGTCGCGCAGTTCATCGGCAGCCCGTCGATGAACGTCTTCGACGGCATCGTGCGCGACGGCGCGGTCGACGCGCTCGGTGCGCGCTGGCCGCTGCCCGCGGGCACCGCCGCGCCGGGGCAGAAGGTGCACTACGGCGTGCGACCGACCGACCTGACGCTGGCGCCCGATGGCGTGGTGACGGCCGAGGTCATCGTGGTCGAGCCGACCGGTGCCGAGACCGAGCTGCTGCTCGAGGTCGGCGGCCAGCAACTGGTGCTGGTGATGCACGGCCGCACCGATGCCCGGCCGGGCGACCGCGTGGCGTTGACGGCGGCCGCCGAGCGCGTGCACGTGTTCGATGCCGTCGATGGACATCGGCTCGGATGACCCCGTGCCGCGTGCTCCCCGGGTCGTGGTCATGGGTGTCAGCGGCAGTGGCAAGTCCACCGTCGGCCGGCGGCTTGCCGAACGCCTGGGCGTCAACTTCGTCGAGGGCGACGCGCTGCATTCCGAAAGCAACGTGCGCCGCATGAGCGCCGGCGTGCCGCTGACCGACGCCGACCGCCACGGCTGGCTGCAGTCGGTGGCCGAGCAGATCAGCAACCCGACCGCCGAGGCGGCGGGCGTCGTCGCCTCGTGTTCGGCGCTGAAGCAGCGGTACCGCGACCTGCTGCGTGTCGGTGCGCCGGATCTGCGCTTCGTCTACCTGCACGGAGCGCGCAGCCTGCTCGCGAGCCGCCTGGCCGCGCGGGCCGGTCACTACATGCCGGCCTCGCTGCTCGACAGTCAACTCGCGACGCTGGAACCGCCGACGGCGCGCGAAGGTGCCTGGGCGTTCGACGTCGCCGAGGACCCCGAACACATCGTGCGGGAAGTGCAGCGGCGGCTGCAGCAGGCCGCGCAGGAGCCCAGTGCATGATCGACGCCAACACCTTCCGCCTCGATGGCCGCGTGGCCCTCGTGACCGGCTCGTCCACCGGCATCGGCCTGGCACTCGCGCGCGGGCTGGCCGAGGCGGGCGCCACCGTCGTCCTGAACGCCCGCGATGCCGCCCGGCTGGCGGTCGCGCGCGACGCGCTCGCGGCGTCCGGCTGTGACGTTCACGTGCAGCCCTTCGACGTCTGCGACGCGGCCGCCGTCGAGGCCGGCGTGGCCGCGATCGAAGCCGGTGTCGGCCCGATCGACGTGCTCGTGAACAACGCCGGCATCACGCGCCGCGGCGCGTTCCACGAACAACCGGCCGCCGACTGGCGGGCGGTGATGCAGACCAACGTCGACAGCCTGTTCATCGTCGGCCAGGCGGTGGCGCGGCGCATGGTGCCCAGGCGGCGTGGGCGCATCATCAACATCTGCTCGGTGATGAGCAAGGTCGGGCGCCCCGGCACGGCGGCCTACACCACCAGCAAGGGCGCGGCGAAGATGCTGACCAAGGGCATGGCGATCGACCTCGGCCCGCACGGCATCAACGTCAACGCCATCGGCCCGGGCTACTTTCGCACCGAGTTGACGGCCGCGCTCGTGGCCGACCAGCAGTTCAGCGATTGGCTGGTCGGCCACACGCCGAACCGGCGCTGGGGCGACGTCGAAGAACTCGCCCCGGTGGCGGTGTTCCTCGCCAGCGACGCGTCGCGCTTCGTCAACGGCCACATCCTCTACGTCGACGGTGGCATCAGTGCCACGCTCTGATCGCGACGCTCTGGATCCGCGTCCCGACCGATCTTCGCAGATGAGCCACTTCACGCAGGTCGAGCTGTTCACCGACGACGATGGTCGAGCGCGCTTCCGCGAGCGACCGATTGCGCTCGATGAGGGCACCCCGCAGGCCCGGTTGTCCCGCCTGCATCCCAGCGGCAGCATGCAGTGGCGCGAGAGCCCGGTCGGATTTCGCAGCGCGCCGCATTGCACCGGCCAGCCGCAGTGGGTGTTCATCCTGCAGGGACAGATGGAGATCGGCTTGCCCGACGGCAGTTCGCGGACGTTCGCGCCGGGTGAACACTTCTTCTCGGCCGACACGCTTCCCGCGGGCGCGCAGTTCGATCCGCAGCAGCACGGGCACTGGAGCCGCCAGGTCGGCGACCAGCCGCTGGTCACGCTGTTTGTGCGCCCATGAGCCCGCCGGGCCGTCCCAAGGGCGAAGTCCGGAAGGCGCAGCCTGAAGGCAGTCCAATGAGCCCGCCGGGCCGTCCCAAGGGCGAAGTCCGGAAGGCGCAGCCTGAAGGCAGTCCAATGAGCCCGCCACGCCGATCCGTGGTGGCGCCCGATTCCGGGCGCGCGGGGCCGGTCCTCAGGAACGTGCACGGTCACACCCTGGACGCGCTGGGTGCGGCGATCGTCGGCGGGCGTTACCCGCCCGGGTTCGGCGTGCCGCCGGAGCCAACCCTGTGTGCCGAGTACGGCGTCAGCCGCACGGTGGTGCGCGAGGCGATCAAGTCGCTCGTCGCCAAGGGCATCGTCGTCACCGGACCGAAGGTCGGCACCCGCGTGTTGCCGCCGGACCAGTGGAACTGGTTCGATCCCGACGTCGTCGCCTGGCAGGGCAGGGCAGGGCTGTCGCGCGAATTCCTGAATGACCTGCAGGAGCTGCGTCGGATCGTCGAGCCTGCGGCGGTGCGGTTGGCCGCCAGCCGGGCGACGGCGCAGGACGTCGAGGACATGGAGAGCGCCTTCGCCGGCATGCGACAGTCGATCGAGCAGGGCGGCGACTACGTCACCCACGACCTGCGCTTCCACCAGGGGCTGCTTCGTGCGAGCCACAACCGCATGCTGGTGCAGATGAGCAAGGCGCTGGGCGCGCTGCTGCGCACCAGCTTCGA
>JBDTUO010000102.1:0-8335 GCA_040007675.1 Rubrivivax sp. | reverse complement strand
TCGAGCCCGATCACGAACATCAGGAACACGACGCCGAACTCGGCCAGGTACTTGACCCCGGCGCTGTCCTGCGCGAGCGCCAGCGCGTTCGGCCCGATGACGACGCCGACCACGAGGTAGCCGAGCATCGGCGGCAGCTTCAGCGAACGGCATGCCACCACCCCCAGCACCGCAGCGATCAGGTAGAGCAGCGTGAGTTCGAGGGTGCTGGCCATGTGTTCCTAGAATGCACCCATGCTAGCGGACCGCCCCGACCCGGCACCGACGCCCGCCGGGGTGGTGGACGCCGCGCGCGTGCTCGATCTCGCGGCGCGCACCTTCGAGATCGAGGCGCGCGCGTTGCTGGCGCTCGCGGCGCGCCAGGGCGAGGCCTTCGTCGCCACGGTGCAGGCCGCGCTGGACTGCCGCGGCCGGGTGGTCGTGATGGGCATGGGCAAGAGCGGGCATGTCGGCCGCAAGGTTGCCGCGACGCTGGCGTCGACCGGCACGCCGGCCTTCTTCGTGCACCCGGGCGAGGCGAGCCACGGCGACCTCGGCATGGTGCAGGCCGGGGACATGGTGCTGGCGATCAGCAACAGCGGCGAGAGCGACGAACTGGCGGCGATTCTGCCGGCGTTGCGCCGGCTGGGCGTCACGCTGGTGGCGATGACGGGCGGCCCCGAATCGACCCTCGCCCGCCACGCCGACCTGCTGCTGTCGAGTGCGGTCGACGAGGAGGCCTGCCCGCTCAACCTGGCGCCGACCGCGAGCACGACGGCGCAGATGGCGCTCGGCGACGCGCTCGCGGTCGCGCTGCTGGACGCGCGCGGTTTTCGGGAAGAGGATTTTGCGCGGTCGCACCCGGGCGGCAGCCTCGGCCGCAAGCTGCTGATGCACGTGCACGACCTGATGCGCCATGGCGACGACGTGCCGCGCGTCGGTCCGCAGGCAGCGTTCGTCGAGTTGCTGCACGAGATGACGCGCAAGGGCCTGGGCTTTACCGCGGTGGTCGACGCCGACGGCCGGCCGCGCGGCATCTTCACCGACGGCGACCTCCGGCGACTGATCGAGCGCGGCGCCGAGCTGAAGGCGCTCACCGCGGCCGACGTGATGCACACCGGGCCGCGTCTGGTGCGCGCCGATGCGCTGGCGGTGGACGCAGCGACCGTGATGGAACAGCACCGCATCACGAGCGTGCTGGTGATCGACGGCGATGGCCGGCTGGTGGGGGCGCTGAACTCCAACGACCTGATGCGGGCCAAGGTCATCTGATGGCCGGCCCGGACCCGGCGCGGCGCTTCGACCCGGAACTGCTGCTGCGGGCGCAAGGCCCTGGCCTCGGGCTCAGGGCTGCGGTGTTCGACGTCGACGGCGTGTTGACCGACGGCCGGATCTACATCGGCGCCGACGGCGAGACCGTCAAGGCCTTCTCGACGCTCGATGGGCACGGGCTCAAGCTGCTCGCCCAGGCGGGTATCACCCCGCTCGTGATCACCGGTCGCGACTCGGCCGCGGTGCGGCGGCGCGTGGCCGACCTCGGCCTCGTGCATGCGGTCTACGGCGCCCACGACAAGCTCGCGGCCGCCGCGGCCTTGCTGGCATCGCTCGGCATCGCGTGGGAGGAAACCGCGGTGATCGGCGACGACTGGCCGGACCTGCCGCTGATGGCGCGCGCCGCGCTCGCGGTGGCACCGCCGAACGGTCACCCCGAGGTCTGCGCGCGTGCGCACCACGTGACAGCGGCTGCGGGTGGGCACGGCGCGGCGCGCGAATTCTGCGACCTGCTGCTGATCGCTGCCGGCCGCTACGCCGCGCTGCTGCAGGGCCAGCTGAACACACTCGACGGCGCCTGAGCGCGCGCCGAGAAAGAGGCTCCCGCGCCGTGGCCGTCGAACTGCACCTGCCCGACCTGCCTGAGGTGCCGATCTCGCTCGGGCTGCCGGACGCGCTGGCGTCGCCGTTGCGCGAACGCATGCCCTGGCCGATGCGGCTGCGCGACGGGCTGGCGTCGTACCTGCCGCTGCTGCTGATGGCGCTGCTCGCGCTGGCCACCTGGTGGCTGGTGAAGCACACACCGACGGCACCGACCGAGCGCACGCCGAATACCGACCCCGGCGTGCCTGACTACACGATGCAGCGGTTCACGCTGCAGCGCTTTGGTGCCGATGGCCGCCTGCGGGTGCAGATCGAGGGCCGGGAGCTGCGCCACTACCCGCAGTCGGACCGGATCGAGATCGACCATGTCGAGCTGCGCGCGATGCTGCCGGACGGGCGCGAGACGACAGCGACCGCGCGCCGCGCGGTCAGCAACGGGGCGGCCTCGCAGGTTCAACTGCTGGGTGGCGCGGAGGTGATCGGCAGTGATGCGGACGGGCAGCGGGTGGAGATCCGCAGCGAGTACCTGCAGGCACTGCTCGAGTCCGAGGTGGTGTCCACGAACCTGCCGGTGGAGCTGCGGCGCGGGCGCGACCTGGTGCGCGCGGGTGGCCTGAGCTACGACGGCAAGCAGCGCTTCGCGCAGTTCACGGGCCCGGTGCGCGCCACGCTGCAGCCACCGCCGCGACGGTGACGCCAGCCGCGCACGCCGCAGGCGACGCCGGTGACGCCGGTGACGCTGGAACGCCGCCGCTGGTGCTGATCACCGGGGCATCGAGCGGCATCGGACAGGCGCTGGCGGCGCACTATGCACAGGCCGGATGGCGGCTCGCGCTGGTCGCGCGGCGCGCCGGCGTGCTGCAGGACTGGGCGAGCTCGCACGGGCTGGAGTCCGCGCGCTGCCGGGTGTACGCGGCCGATGTCGCCGACACCCGCCAGATCGTCGCGGCCGGGCACGCGTGCCTCGCGGCGCAGGGGCTGCCGGACGTGGTGATCGCCAACGCCGGCATCAGCGTCGGCATGGACAGCGCCGAGCGGGCGGACCTGGACGTGCTGCGCGACACCTTCGCGACCAACAACCTCGGGCTGGCAGCCACCTTCCAGCCGTTCCTGAAGCCGATGCGGGCGCGGCGGCGGGGCACGCTCGTCGGCGTGGCGAGCGTCGCCGCCATCCGCGGCCTGCCGGGGCACGCCGCGTACTGCGCGAGCAAGTCCGCGGTCGTGGCCTACTGCGAAAGCCTGCGCGGTGAATGCCGTCCGTACGGCGTGCGCGTGGTGACCTTGCTGCCCGGCTATGTGGCGACGCCGCTGACCGCGCGCAACCCGTACTCGATGCCGTTCCTGATGGCGCCCGCCACTTTTGCCACGCGGGCGGCAAAGGCGATCGAAGTGGGCGCAAGCTACCGCGTCATCCCTTGGCAGATGGGCATCGTGGCATGGGCGATGCGGGCCTTGCCGAATCCGCTGTTCGACCGACTGATGGTCGGCCGGGCGCGCAAGCCGCGGCGCCCCGCCGACCGCCCGCGCCCACCGCCGGAGGCCTGATCCCGCGCAGCACCAAAACGAAAACCCGGGCCAGGCCCGGGTCTGCGGTCAATCGAAGACGCGGGTCGGCTCAGTAGCCGCCGCGGCCACCGCCGCCGCCACCGCCGTAGCCGCCACTGCCACCACCACCGCCGCCGCTGCGGCCACCGCCACCGCCGCCGTAGGGGCTGCGACCGCCGCCACCGCCGCCGCCGTAGCCGCCGCCGCCACTGCCGCCACCACCACTGCCGCCACCGCCGTAGCCGCCACCACCACTGCCGCCACCGCCGTAGCCGCCGCGGCTGCCACCACCACCACCGTAGCCGCCGCCACCGCCGCCACCCGGGCGGTCTTCACGGGGCCGTGCCTCGTTGACGACGACCGGACGGCCGTCGAGCGGCTGGCCGTTCATGCCGTTGATCGCCGCTTGCGCTTCGGCGTCAGAGCCCATCTCGACGAAGCCGAAGCCCTTCGAGCGGCCGGTGTCGCGGTCCATCATGACCTTGGCGGACGTGACGGTGCCGAACTGGGCAAATGCTTGCTGCAATGTCTCGTCCCGGACCGAATAGGCCAGGTTGCCGACGTAGAGTTTGTTTCCCACGGGGAAGCCCTTACAAAGAAAAACGACAGACCATGTGGAGCTTCAACCATGTGCCCTTTCAGGCGAAAGGTGCGGCATCCAGACACAGATTGGCAATTATGGGACTGGCCGCGCGGCGCCGGCAAAGGGGTCAAGAGAATTCTGTTGTTTTGACGCCCCCGGAATAACCCGCAGCCGACCGGTGGCGTCAGGGCTACGGCCCGTAGCATCGCGCGATGGACCTGCTGAAGCCGCTCGTGGCGCTGCTGGCAATCGTCAACCCGATCGGGGTGCTGCCGTTCTTCATCCACTTCACGCGCTCGTTCGGGCCCGAGGAACGACGCCGCACGATCCGCGTCAGCGCGGTGGCGGCGTTCCTGGTGGTCGCGCTGAGTGCACTGGCCGGCACGCGCATCATCGCGTTCTTCGGTATCTCGATCGCGTCGTTCCAGGTGGGCGGCGGCCTGTTGCTGCTGGTCAGCGCGCTGCAGATGCTCAACGCCCAGCCCGCCGAGTCCAAGCCGAGTGACGCCGTCGAGGGGCGCCAGAAGGCCGATTCGGGCGCCAGCATCGCGGTCGTGCCGTTGACGATTCCGCTGCTGACCGGCCCGGCCACGATCTCGACCATGGTCATCTACGCCGAACGCAGCCGCGAATGGTGGGAACTGGCGGTGCTCGCCGGCTACGGGGTGGTGGTCGGCATCGCGACCTTCATGGTGTTCACCGCGTCGGACCGCATCGCGCGGCTCGTCGGGCCGACCGGCATCAACGTGATGACGCGGCTGATGGGCCTGATCCTGGCGGCGCTTGCGGTAGAGATCATGGCGCTCGGGCTGAACCAGCTGTTTCCCGCGCTCGCCGGCGTGACCGCCAAGCCGTGAGCGACGCCAGCTTCGATGTCGTCATCGTCGGCGCCGGCACTGCCGGCTGCCTGCTGGCGAACCGGCTGAGCGCCGATCCGACTCGTCGCGTGCTGCTGCTGGAGGCCGGCGGGCGCGACAACTACCACTGGATCCACATCCCGGTCGGGTATCTCTACTGCATCGGCAACCCGCGCACCGACTGGATGTACACGACCGAACCCGAGCCCGGGCTGAACGGCCGCGCGCTGCGTTACCCGCGCGGCCGTGTGCTCGGCGGCTGCTCGAGCATCAACGGCATGATCTACATGCGGGGCCAGGCGCGCGACTACGACGGCTGGGCAGACGCGGTCGGCGACCCGGCCTGGCGCTGGGACGCCTGCCTGCCGGCGTTCAAGCGGCACGAGGACCACTGGCGCGGAGGGGACGACAGCCACGGCCACGGCAACGAGTGGCGGGTCGAGCGCCAGCGCCTTCGCTGGGAGGTGCTCGACGCGTTTGCCGCCGCCGCGGTCGAGGCCGGCATCCCGGCCACCGACGACTTCAACCGCGGTGACAACGAGGGGGTCGGCTACTTCGAGGTCAACCAGCGCCGCGGTGTGCGCTGGAACGCCTCCAAGGCGTTCCTGCGACCGGCGCGCGGGCGGCCGAACCTGGTCGTGCGCACGGGCTCGCTGGTCACCGGGTTGGTGCTCGAGGGGGAAGGGCACGCCCTGCGCGCGGTCGGGGTCGAGTGGCGCGACGGCACCGGCGCCGTGCACCAGGTGCGCGCGGCGACCGAGGTCGTGCTGGCCGCCGGGGCGATCGGGACGCCGGCGCTGCTGCAGCGCTCGGGCATCGGCCCGGCGGCGCTGCTGCACGGCCTGGGCATCACGCCGCGGCTGGACCGGCCGGGTGTGGGCGCGAACCTGCAGGATCACCTGCAGATCCGCGCGGTGTTCGGGGTCGAGGGCGTGCCGACGCTCAACACCCTGGCGTCCAGCGCCTGGGGCAAGGCGCGCATCGCGCTCGAATACCTGCTGCGGCAGACCGGCCCGATGAGCATGGCGCCGTCGCAGCTCGGCTGTTTCACGCGTTCGGCTCCGCACCAGCGCTGGCCGGACCTCGAGTACCACGTGCAGCCGCTGTCGCTCGACGCCTTCGGTCAACCGCTGCACGCCTTCAATGCGTTCACCGCCAGCGTCTGCAACCTCAACCCCGGCTCGCGCGGCAGCGTCGCGCTGCGCAGCGCCGATCCGGTCGAGGCGCCGGCCATCCGGCCGAACTACCTGTCGACGCCGCAGGACCGGCAGATCGCCGCCGAGTCGCTGCGGCTGACGCGGCGCATCGCGTCGATGCCGGCGCTGCAGCGCTACCGGCCGGTGGAACTGAAGCCGGGGCCGCAGTTCGACAGCGACGAGGAACTCGCCCGGCTGGCCGGTGACATCGGCACCACGATCTTCCACCCGGTCGGCACCTGCGCGATGGGGCGCGACGACGATGCGGCGGCAGTCGTCGACACGCGGCTGCGGGTGCACGGCGTGCGCGGGCTGCGCATCGCCGATGCCAGCGTGATGCCGACTATCACGAGCGGCAACACCAACGCGCCGACGCTGATGATCGCCGAGCGGGCGGCGCAGTGGATCGTCGGTGCGGCGGCGGGAAAGCCCGGATGACAGCCTCGGAGGGGCTGCCTAAATTCGCGCCACTCGTGATCGGCGCATCGGCGGCCGGTTGCGCGGGAGCCTGAGGAGACGACGAGAGCCGACCGGCCGACCGGCCGACCGGCCGACCGGCCGCTTGCGACCGGACCGGTCGGCCGCTTCACCAACGACAAGCCGGGCGGCGGGTCGCGCCGATGCACGGCCAGGGCGCACCGCGCGGTGCGCTTTTTTTTTCGCGGCCGAGTCACGCACGCAGCGACCAGAACAGCCCGGCGAAGCGCCCATTGCTGCCGCGATCGCCGCCCGGCGCTCTGCCTAGGATCGGCGCCACCTCCCCGCTGTGCAGGTGGCTCCATGTCCGTCAACCCTGAACTCCGCACGCTCGACATCGACATTCCGGCGCAGCCCGACGCGCTGGTTCGGCTGTCGCTGCTGCTGGCGGAAGAGAACATCAACCTGAGTGCCGCCTCGGCCCTGATCGAGTGCGACATGGCGCTCGCCGCTGCCGTGATGAAGGCCGTCAACTCGTCGCTGTACGGGCTCAAGGGTCGTGTACAGAGCGTGCAGCAAGCGATCACTTACCTCGGAATGCGGGAAGTGGCTGCGATCACTTTCGAGATGGGGCTGCGCGCCGCGTTCCCGCCAGCGCCCGAACTGGAGCCGCTGTGGGAACGCGCCGCGAAGCGCGGCCTGCTGATGGGTCGGATCGCGCAACGGCTCGGTCTCGATGCCTGGGCCGCCCACTCCGCCGGGCTGTTCGAGGAATGCGGCAAGGCGGTGCTGTTTCGCCACGCGACCGACCACTACCGGTCGATGTTGCGGGCGGCCGCGGACGACAGTGAGCTCGTGACCCTCGAACGTGCGGGCTTCGGCGTCAGCCACGACGCCCTCGGCGCCGCGCTGTGCGAGAGCTGGGGGCTGGCGCCGAACGCCGTCGCCTCGGTGCGACACCACGTAGGGCTGCAGGCCACGCTCGAGTTCTCTCCGCTGCTGCCGGCAGGCAAGCGCCTGCTGTCAGCGCTGTCGGCCGTCGTGCACAGCGTGATGGCGCGGCCAGAGGCGCTCGACGAGGTGGTCGCGCAGCTCGCACGACAAGCCGACCTCGATCCGGACCTGCTGTTGCGCAGCGCGCGACAGCTGCAGGAGCGCTTGCAGGAAACGGAGTCCTTCGGGCGCTGACAGCCGGAACGGGCGTCACCCCGACAAGGCGGCCAGAATCGGCAGAGGGGGTGGGCAGACCCGCTGTCGGAGCCGGCGGCGGCGAACTAGGCTTGCCGGATCGTTCGAACCGGGCCCTCCGATGTCTGCCTCCGTCACTCCCGACCAGTTGCCGCTGCAGCGGCTGTACCACTGGGAGCGCACCGCTCCCGACCGTGTCGCCTTCACCCAGCCGCTGGGCGGCGGGCGCGTGACCGACATCACCTGGCGCGCCGCGCTGGATGCGGCACGCCGCGTCGCCGCGCACCTGCAGGCGTCTGGCATCGAGCCTGGGGACCGGGTCGCGCTGCTGTCCAAGAACACTGCGCACTGGATGATCACCGACTACGCGATCTGGCTCGCCGGCGGCGTGTCGGTGCCCTTGTACCCGACGCTGGCCGCCGGCACGATCCGGCAGATCCTCGAGCACAGCGCTGCCAAGCTCTTGTTCGTCGGCAAGCTCGACGGCTGGGACGCGATGCGCCCTGGCGTGCCCGACGGACTGCCGTGCATCGCCCACCCGCTGGCACCGGCAGACGCGCAGACACGCTACCCCGGGTGGGACCGCGTGCTCGCCGATACCGCGCCGCTGGCCGGCGAGCCGGTGCGCCCGGGCGACGAGCTGTCGACCATCATGTACACCTCGGGCACGACCGGCGCGCCCAAGGGCGTGATGC
>JBDTUO010000101.1:0-8373 GCA_040007675.1 Rubrivivax sp. | reverse complement strand
CGCTGCCCGTTCTGCGACGTCGGCCACGGTCGACCGGACCCGCTGGACGTCGACGAGCCGGCCAACCTGGCCCGCACGATCGCGGCGCTGAAGCTGCAGTACGTCGTCATCACCAGCGTCGACCGCGACGACCTGCGCGATGGCGGCGCGGGCCACTTCGTCGACTGCATCCGCCAGGTGCGTTCGGCGTCGCCCACGACCAAGATCGAAATCCTGACGCCCGACTTCCGCGGCCGCCTGGACCGCGCGCTCGACATCCTGCAGGCCGCACCGCCCGACGTGATGAACCACAACCTCGAGACCGCGCCCCGCCTGTACCGGGAGGCCCGGCCGGGCTCGGACTACGCGTTCAGCCTCGGGCTGCTGCAGCGCTTCAAGGCCGCGGTGCCGGGCGTGCCGACCAAGAGCGGGATCATGGTCGGCCTCGGCGAGACCGACGACGAGGTGCTGCAGGTGCTGCGCGACCTGCGCGCGCACGGCGTCGACATGCTGACGATAGGCCAGTACCTCGCGCCCAGCGGCCACCACCTGCCGGTGCGGCGCTACGTGCACCCGGACACCTTCGCGATGTACGAACACGAGGCGAAGGCGCTCGGCTTCACGCACGCCGCCGTCGGCGCGCTGGTGCGCAGCAGCTACCACGCGGACCGCCAAGCGCAGGCGGCCGGGGTCGTCATCGCCGGCGGGGCTTTGCCCGCCTGACCCGGCGCAGACGCCGCGCGGCGCGCGGGCGTCGCTTTGGCGTCAGTCGGTCGTGAGGGCGTAGCGCGCCGCGGCGGGCATGTCGCGGAGCGCCGTCGTGCGGCCGATGCGCAACCACTCCCCTGCGGGCCCGGAGTCGATGTGCACGCCGGGCGGGGCGTCACCGATCAGCACGATCGCCGGGCCGCCGACGCGGCCGGCCTGCCATGCGTCGCGCAGCTCGTCCAGCCCGGGCAGGTTGGTGTCGGCGATGAGCAGCGGCGCCGGTGCGCGCTCGAATCCGCGCGCCTCGTCGATCGAGTGCATGACCTGCAGCTGCAAGCCCAGCGGGGGCAGTGCGACCTGGGCGACGCGGTGCAACTCGTGGCGTGCGGTCAGCAGCAGAACCGAGCGGCCCGCGAACGGCTGGGCGTCGGTCAGGCGCGGATCCTCGAGGTCGGTGTTCTCGTCGACCAGCTTGGGCCAGCGACGCGCCGACTCCGGGAACGCCAGCGTCACCAGCACCTCGTTGCCCGATTCTTCGCGCTGCAACTGCACACCGAGCACGGCCGCGGACTGCTCGACCAGCCGCCAGGCGACGGTTTCGAGGCCCGAGTGTGCAAAACCGTCGGTCGACGACAAATCCAGGCCGCGGTCCGGTGGCGCCCACGCGAAATCGCAGTGCAGCACGGCGTGCACCGGCCAGGCGTTGAGCGCCGTCGACAGCTTCAGCGTGCCGCCGCTGCAGTGTTCCAGCGCCCAGTGCATCAGGCACTGCAGCAGCGTGTAGAGCAGACTGGCGTCGACCGACATGCTGGCCGGGCGCAGGTGCTGGCGCACCTCGATGCCGCGCGCGACCAGGTCCCGACGCCGCTGGCGCAGCACCGAACGCAGCACCTCCGGCACCTCGACTGACTCCGGGTCCTGGCGCACGAAACCGGCGGCGAGCCGGCTGACCTGCTGCCCGAGCATCGCGACACGGCGCGCCCGCTCGACCTCGTCGCGCACCGACGACAGGCCGGCGCGCCCCACCTTGCCGCTGCGCAGGATCTCGTCGAGCCGGTCGAGCGCCGCCGACAGTGCCCCCGCGACCTCAGCGCCGACTTCGCCGGCCAGGCTGCGGTCGCCGATGGACACGAGCGCGGCCGCCGTCGCCGACGCGCCAGGGTCGGGTGGACGCCGGCGGTCGATGCCCGCGTAGTTCACGACCATGGCGCGGACAGCTTCGTGCAGGTCGGGCTCCATCGGAGGTTCTTCAGTCATCGGTGACAGGTTGTTTCTGGAGGCTATGGTTGGCCGTCCCGGCCCGCCGATCAACCCCCGCTCGCGGGATGCGCCACAGGACGCCCACGCGAAGCGTGTCAAATCGCACGCAGGCGCCGCAGCCGTGCGCGCTCGTCGGCGTCGATGCCGAAGGCTTCCAGCACCTCGTCGGTGTGCTGCCCCAGCAGCGGCGGCGGGTGGCGCAACTGCACCGGGGTGGCCGACAGCTTCAGCGGGCTGGCGACCAGTTCCAGCGCCGGGTTCAGCGGGTGCGGCACCGGGGTGCTCATGCCTCGCGCGAGCACCTGCGGGTCGGCGAAGACGTCGGCGAGGTCGTTGATCGGGCCACACGGCACCTTCGCCGCCTCCAGCGCGGCCAGCCAGTCGGCGCGGGTGCGCGTGCGCAACCGCTCGGCCAGCAGCGGCACCAGCGTCTCGCGCTCTCGCACGCGGCCGGCGTTGCGCAAAAAGCGCGGGTCGGCCGCGAGTTCGGGGCAGCCAGCGACGGTGCAGAACTTCTGGAACTGGCCGTCGTTGCCGACCGCGAGGATCAGGTGGCCATCGGCGACCTCGAACACCTGGTACGGCACGATGTTCTGGTGCGCGTTGCCGGCGCGCCGCGGGCTCTGGCGTGTCACGAGGTAGTTCGCGCCGAGGTTGGCCAGCATCGCGACCTGGCTGTCGAGCAGCGCCATGTCGATGACCTGGCCATCGCCGGTGGCATCGCGATGGCGCAGCGCCGCCAGGACCGCGACCGTCGCGTACATGCCGGTGAACAGGTCGGCGACGGCGACGCCGACCTTCTGCGGGCCGCCGCCCGGGCGGTCGTCGCGCTCACCGGTGACGCTCATCAGCCCACCCATGCCCTGGATCGCGTAGTCGTAGCCGGCGCGGTCCCGGTACGGGCCGGTCTGGCCGAAACCCGTGATCGAGCAGTAGACCAGCCGCGGGACTTCGGCGCGCAGCGTCGCGGCGTCGAGCCCGTAGCGCGCCATGTCGCCGACCTTGAAGTTCTCGACCAGCACGTCGCAGCCCGCCGCCAGCCGCCGCACCAGCGCCTGGCCGTCCGGCTGCGCGAGGTCGATCGTCACCGAGCGCTTGTTGCGGTTGGCACCGAGGTAGTACGCGGACTCCGCGGTCTCGGCGCCGCCGGCGTCGCGCAGGAACGGCGGGCCCCAGCCGCGGGTGTCGTCGCCCCCGGGATGACCGTCGGCGGGCGGTCGCTCGACCTTGATGACGTCGGCGCCCAGGTCGGCCAGCGTCTGCGTGCACCAGGGGCCGGCGAGCACGCGCGAAAGGTCCAGCACGCGCACGCCGGCGAGTGCCCCGGTGACTGGCTGTTGGGTGGGGTCGGCGCTCATCGGCGGATTGTCGTCGCGCCGGGATAATCGCCGCGATGCCGCCTTCCCGCGCCATCTTTCGCACCCTCTGCCAGGCCCTCCGCGGCGCGATCCGCGGCGCCCTCCACGGCGCCCTCCACGGCGTCAACCGCTCGACGACGGCGGCGGCGGCGGTCGTGCTCACCGCGGCCCTCGGCGGCGCCGCGTGCAGCCCGACCTTCGACTGGCGCGAGGTCCGGGCCGACGCCAGCGGCATGCAGGCGCTGCTGCCCTGCCGGCCATCGCCGCAGACGCGCCGGGTGCGGCTGGCACAGGCCGAAGTCGCGCTGACGCTCGTGGCCTGCCGCGCGGGCGACGTCACCTGGGCGCTGGCCTACGCCGACATGGAGGACCCGGCGCGCGTCGCCGCGGCGCTGGCGGCGCTGCGGGAGGCGGCACAGAAGAACTTCGGCGGCGCCGGAGCCAGCCGCGCGCCGACGCCGCCTCCGCTGAAGGTACCGGGGGCGACGCCGAACCCCGGCGCCGGCCGCTTCGCGGTCGACGGCAGCTTGCCGGACGGTCAACCGGTGCATGCGCAGTACGCGGTCTTCACGCGCGGCACCTGGGTCTTCCAGGCCACGTGCGTCGGCGCCGCGCTGCCGGCCGAGGCCGTCGAGACCTTCTTCGACGGCCTGCGCGCGCCCACATGACACGGATCTTCATCGGCTTCGCGTGCGCCTATTTCCTGTCGGCGCTGCTGCGCGCGGTGACGGCCACGCTGGCGCCGGCGTTCAGCGCCGAACTGGCGTTGCAGGCGGCCGACCTGGGGCTGCTGGCCGGCGTGTACTTCTTCGGCTTCGCCGCGCTGCAGCTCCCGCTCGGCCACGCGCTCGACCGCTTCGGGCCGCGCCGCGTGCTGCTCGCGCTGATGACGCTGGCGGTCGCGGGTTGCCTGGCCTTCGCCGCGGCGCGCTCGCTGCCGGGCCTGTTGGCGGCACGCATGATGATCGGCATGGGGGTGGCGGCCTGCCTGATGGCGCCACTGACCAGCTACCGGCGCCGCTTCTCGCCGGCGGCGCAGTTGCGCGCCAACTCCTGGATGCTGATGACGGGCTCGCTCGGCATGGTGGCGTCGACGCTGCCGGTGCAGTGGGCGCTGCCGCTGATCGGCTGGCGCGGCCTGTTCGTCCTGCTGGCCGCCGCGCTGGTGGCAGCGATGTGCTTGCTGTGGTGGCTCGTGCCGGCGGACCCGCCGATCACGGTGGCGGGCGAACGCGGCGCCGATGCCGCCGCCTCCGGGGGCTACGCGGCGATCCTGCGCCACCCGCTGTTCGTGCGCCTGGCGCCGTTGGCGGTAATGCAGTACGGGGGTCTGATCGCGGTGCAGGCGCTCTGGGCCGGGCCGTGGCTGACCGAGGTCGCCGGGCGTACCCCGGCGCAGGCCGCGGCCGGCCTGTTCGGCATCAACCTGTCGATGCTGCTCGCGTTCCTGGCCTGGGGCGCGCTGATGCCCCGGCTGGCGGCGCGTGGCCTCACCGCGCTGGCGGTGTTGCGGCGCGGCATGCCGTGGGTGCTGGCCGTGCTGGCCGGCATCATCTGGGTCGGCCCGGCGGCCGGTGCCGGTGCGTGGGCGGCCTGGGCGGCCTGGTGCGTGGCCAGCACCTGCGTGTCGCTGTCGCAGCCCGCGGTCGGCCAGGCGTTCCCGGCGGCCCAGGCGGGGCGCGCGCTGTCGGCCTACAACCTGCTGATCTTCGCCGGCGTGTTCGGCGTGCAGTGGGGCATCGGCCTGGCGCTCGATGCGGCGCGCGCCGCCGGGCTCGACACGGTGGCCGCCTTCCGCGTCACGTTCTCGGGTTTCGGGCTCGCCTGCGGCGCCGCCTACGCCTGGTTTCTCTGGCGCGGCCGCGCATAATGCACTGCAACATGGCCTCCGTGCTGATCATCGCCCATGCGCCGCTGGCCTCTGCGTTGAAGGCCGTCGCCGGGCACGTCTATGCCGAACGCGGGCCGACCATCGAGGCGCTCGACGTGCCGTCCACCGCCACCCCCGACGAGGTTCAGGCACAGGCGCGGGCGCTGATGGCGCGCGCGAGCGGGCCCGACTGGCTCGTGCTGACCGACGTCTTCGGCGCCACCCCCTGCAACGCCGCTCAGCGCCTGGCCGACCCGGCGCACGTGCGCGTGCTGACCGGCGTCAACGTACCGATGTTGTGGCGCGCCCTGTGTTACGCCGACGAGGCCCTCGACGCGCTCGCGACGCGGGCGCTCGGCGGCGCGGTCCAGGGCGTGCTGGCCGTCGCGCCGACGCGGCCACCGAACCAGAGTACCGCCGCGCTGGCGCGCGACCCCGCCTGTGATCACCTCGACCATCGTCATCAGTAACAAGCTCGGACTGCACGCGCGCGCCTCGGCCAAGCTGACCAAGCTGGCCGGGAGTTTCCCCTGCGAGGTTCACCTGTCGCGCCAGACGCGGCGCGTGAACGCCAAGAGCATCATGGGCGTCATGATGCTGGCCGCCGGCGCGGGCACCGAGATCCAGATCGAGACCGACGGCCCCGAGGAGGCAGCGGCGATGCAGGCGCTGCGCACGATGATCGCCGGCAAGTTCGGCGAGGGCGAGTAGGCGTGAGCATCCAGGTCTTCGGCATGCCGGTGTCACGCGGGGTGGCGATCGGCCGCGCGGTGCTCGTCGCGTCGAGCCGGATCGACGTCGCGCACTACTACGTGCCGGCCGACCGCGCGGAGCACGAGGTCACGCGCCTGCGCAACGCGCGCGACGCCGTCGCCGCGGAGATCCACGCGCTGCAGCGGGACATGCCGCCGGAGGCGCCGGCGGAGCTCTCGGCGCTGCTCGACGTGCACCTGATGCTGCTGCACGACGAGGCGCTGATCGGTGCCACCCGCGCGTGGGTGTTCGACCGCCACTACAACGCCGAATGGGCGCTGTCGGCGCAGCTCGAGGTGCTGGCGCGCCAGTTCGACGAGATGGAGGACGAGTACCTGCGCGAGCGCAAGGCCGACCTCGAGCAGGTCGCCGAGCGCTTGCTGCGCCACCTGGCCGTCGAGGCCGGCAAGGCGCCACCGCTGCCGCTGGCCGTGCAGGGCGCGCGCGACTTCGCCGGCGAGGATCCGCTCGTGCTGGTCGCCAACGACGTCGCGCCGGCCGACATGCTGCACTTCAAGAAGAGCGTGTTCACCGGCTTCGTCACCGATGTCGGCGGCCGCACCTCGCACACCGCGATCGTCGCGCGCAGCCTGGACATCCCGGCGGTCGTCGGCGCGCGCGAGGCGAGCCACCTGATCCGCCAGGACGACTGGCTCGTGATCGACGGTGACGCCGGCGTCGTGATCGTCAACCCGTCGCCGATCGTGCTCGAGGAATACCGCTTCCGCCAGCGCCAGAGCGAGCTCGAACGTGCCCGGCTGAACCGCCTGCGCCACACGCCGGCGGTGTCGCTCGACGGCGTCGCGGTCGAGCTGCTGGCCAACATCGAGCTGCCCGACGACGCCGCCGCTGCGGTGCTGGCCGGCGCCGTCGGCGTGGGCCTGTTCCGCAGCGAGTTCCTGTTCATGCACCGCGCCGGCCACCTGCCCGACGAGGACGAGCAGTTCGAGGCCTACCGCGCCGCCGTCGACGCGATGCACGGCCTGCCGGTGACGATCCGCACCGTCGACGTCGGCGCCGACAAGCCGCTCGAACGGCTGTCGGTGTCCGAGCTGCGCCACGAACACGTGCTGAACCCGTCGATGGGGCTGCGCGCGATCCGCTGGAGCATGACCGAACCGAGCATGTTCCGCCTGCAGCTGCGCGCGATACTGCGCGCCGCGGCGTTCGGCAAGGTGCGCATCCTGTTCCCGATGGTCGCGCAGCTGTCGGAGATCCGCGGCGCCCTCGACGCGCTGGCGCGTGCGCGCGTGCAGCTCGACGAGGCCGGCCGCGCCTACGGGCGGGTCGAGGTCGGCGCGATGATCGAGATCCCGGCCGCGGCGCTCAACATCGAGCTCTTCACGCGCCACTTCGACTTCGTCTCGCTCGGCACCAACGACCTGATCCAGTACACGCTGGCGATCGACCGCGCCGACGAGGCCGTGGCCCACCTGTACGACCCTTGGCACCCGGCGGTGCTGCACCTGATCCACCACACCATCACGCGCACGCTGGCCGCCGGGCGCGGCGTCAGCGTGTGCGGCGAGATGGCGGGCGACACCACGTTCACCGACCTGCTGCTCGCGATGGGACTGCGCAGCTTCTCGATGCACCCGTCGCGCGTGGCGGCCGTCAAGCAGCGCGTGCTGCGCGCCGACACCAAGAAGCTCGCCGCGCAGTTGGCGCGCGTGCTGGCCGCCGAGTCGCCGGAGCAGGAGGCGGCCACGGCGTTTGGCGGGCCGCTGCCGAGCTGAAGGCGGCCCGCGGCGGGCCGGGCGCCTGAGCCTCAGGCGCTCAGCGGCACGCCGGTCAGGGCCTGCAGCGCGGGCAGGTCCAGGCCCTCGCAGCGCGCCAGCACCCGCACGCCGCCCGCGCCGTCCAGCGCCAGCACGGCGAGATCGGTGTAGACCCGCGCGACGCAGCGCAGCCCCGTCAGCGGATAGGTGCAGGCCGGCACGAGCTTGGGCCGCCCGTCCTTCGTCAGGTGGTCCATCAGCACCCAGGTCGCCTTGGCGCCGGTGGCGAGGTCCATCGCGCCGCCGACCGCCGGGATCGCGTCGGGTGCGCCGGTGTGCCAGTTCGCGAGGTCGCCGTTGGCGGCGACCTGGAAGGCCCCCAGCACACACACGTCGAGGTGGCCGCCGCGCATCATCGCGAAGCTGTCGGCGTGGTGGAAAAACGCGCCCCCGGGCCTCAGCGTCACCGGCTGCTTGCCGGCATTGATGAGGTCGAAGTCCTCGGCGCCCGGCGGCGGCGCCGGACCCATGCCGAGCACCCCGTTTTCGCTGTGCAGCACGAGCTCGCGCTCGGGCGGCAGGTGGTCGGCCACCAGCGTCGGCAGACCGATGCCGAGGTTGACGACCGCGCCGTCGGGCAGGTCGGCGGCGACCCGCGCGGCGATCTGCGCGCGGGTCCACGGACGGTGCCGCTGCTGCCCGCTCATCGTGCGCCCCCGCCGCGCGT
>JBDTUO010000100.1:0-8396 GCA_040007675.1 Rubrivivax sp. | reverse complement strand
ACGCGCATCGTCGCCGGCGTCGGCGTGCCGCAGATCACCGCGATCGACAACGTCGCCACCGCGCTGCGCGGCAGCGGCGTGCCCTTGATCGCCGACGGCGGCGTCCGCTACTCGGGTGACATCGCCAAGGCGATCGCCGCCGGCGCCAGCACCGTGATGATGGGCGGCATCTTCGCCGGCACCGAGGAAGCGCCGGGCGAGGTGATCCTGTTTCAGGGGCGCAGCTACAAGAGTTATCGCGGCATGGGCTCGATCGCCGCGATGAAGGCCGGCAGCGCCGACCGCTACTTCCAGGAAAATGACGAGACGACGAATCCGAACGCCGACAAGCTGGTGCCCGAGGGCATCGAGGGCCGGGTGCCGTACAAGGGTTCGCTGATCGCGATCGTGCACCAGATGGCCGGCGGGCTGCGGGCGTCGATGGGCTACTGCGGCTGCGCCACCATCGACGAGATGACACAGCGCGCCGAGTTCGTCGAGATCACCACCGCCGGCATCCGTGAGAGTCACGTGCACGACGTGCAGATCACGAAGGAAGCGCCGAACTACCGCGCGGACTGATGGTGGCCCCGACCGCGGCCGACGCCGCACTGCCGGCTGGTGTGACGCCGGGCGCTCCGGACGCGGGGCCGGGCGCGGAGACGACGACCCCGGCGCGACGGCCCGCGGCGATGGTCTTCATCCTCGTCGCGGTGCTGATCGACATGATCTCCATCGGCGTGATGGTGCCGGTGCTGCCGCACGTCGTCGCCCAGTTCACGCACTCCAACGACGAACAGACGCTGGCCTTCCTGGCCGTCACGGTCGCCTTCGGCGTGGCGCAGTTCCTCGGCGCGCCGGTGCTGGGCGCCTTGTCGGACCGTTTCGGCCGCCGCCCGGTGCTGTTGCTCGGCTTCGCCGGCCTCGCGCTCAGCTTCTTCGTCACCGCGCTGGCAACGGCGCTGTGGGTGCTGGTCGCGGTGCGCCTGTTCTCCGGCGCGATGCAGAGCAATGCATCGATCGCCAACGCCTACGTCGCCGACATCACGCCGCCGGAGCAGCGGGCGCGGCGCTTCGGCTTGCTCGGCGCGATGTTCGGGGTGGGCTTCATCCTGGGGCCGGTGGTCGGCGGCGTGCTCGGCGACATCGACGTCCGCCTGCCGTTCTTCGTTGCCGGGACGATGGCGCTGGTCAACGGCGCCTACGGGTTGTTCGTGCTGCCTGAATCGCTGCCGCCCGAACGACGGCGGCCGTTCGAGTGGCGCCGTGCGATGCCGTTCGTGGCGCTGCGCGGGCTGGTGAAGCTGAAGGGCGTCGGCGCCCTGGTCTGGGTCATCGCGCTGTCGAGCCTGGCGCAGTTCATGCTGCACATGACCTGGGTGCTCTACACGAAGTTCAAGTTCGGCTGGGGCCCCGGGCAGGTGGGCTGGTCGCTCTTCGCGGTCGGCATCGTTTCGGCGATCAGCCAGGGCGTGCTGCTCAAGCCGCTGCTGGCGCGCTTCTCCGTGCGCCGCCTGGGGGTCGCGGGCCTGCTTGTCGGGGCGTTGTCGTACCTCGGCTTCGGCCTCGCGAGCGAAGGCTGGATGATGTACTGCGTGATCGCGCTCGGCCTGCTCGGTGGCGCGGCGACGGCGGCTTTCCAGAGCATCGTCTCGAACGCGGCCGATGCCCGCAACCAGGGCCAGACGATGGGTGCCGTCACGGCGCTCAACAGCCTGATGGCGGTGCTCGCGCCCGTCATCGCGCTCGAACTGCTGCGCCTGGTCTCGCACAGGCCAGCGGGCGACTGGCAGATCGGCTTGCCCTTCTTCGCCAGCGCAGCGCTGCAGTCCATTGCCGCGGTCATCGCGATCCGCTACTTCCTCCGCCACCGGGATCCGGCGCAGACCACTTGCAGCCCATGAATCACGACAAGATCCTGATCCTCGACTTCGGCTCCCAGGTCACGCAGCTGATCGCGCGCCGGATCCGCGAGGCGAACGTCTACTGCGAGATCCATCCGAACGACGTCTCCGATGCCTTTGTGCGCGGGTTCGCGCCGAAGGGCGTGATCCTGTCCGGCAGCCACGCCAGCACCTATGAGGCGCAGGACCTGCGCGCGCCGGCGGCGGTGTTCGAGCTGGGCGTGCCGGTGCTCGGCATCTGCTACGGCATGTTCACGCTGACGGTGCAGCAGGGCGGTGAGGTCGAGGCGTCGACGCACCGTGAATTCGGTTACGCCGAGGTGCGTGCGCACGGCCACACGAAGCTGCTCGACGGCATCGAGGACTTCCGCACCGCCGCCGGCCACGGCATGCTGAAGGTCTGGATGAGCCACGGCGACAAGGTCACCGCGCTGCCGCCGGGGTTCCGGCTGATGGCCAGCACGCCGAGCTGCCCGATCGCCGGCATCGCCGACGAGGCGCGCGGCTACTACGGCGTGCAGTTCCACCCGGAGGTCACGCACACGGCGCAGGGACGCGCGCTGCTCGAACGCTTCGTGCTCGGCATCTGCGGTGCGCGCGCCGACTGGGTCATGGGCGACCACGTGGCCGAGGCGGTGGCGTCGATCCGGGCGCAGGTCGGCGACGAAGAGGTCATCCTCGGGCTGTCGGGGGGTGTCGATTCCAGCGTCGCCGCAGCGCTGATCCACCGCGCGATCGGCGACCGGCTCACCTGCGTCTTCGTCGACCACGGCCTGCTGCGGCTGAACGAGGCGCAGGCGGTGCTGGAGATGTTCGTCGGCCGGCTGCACGCGCGCGTGCTGCACGTGGACGCGAGCGCCGAGTTCATGGGTGCGCTGGCCGGGGTGGCCGACCCCGAGGCGAAGCGCAAGGTCATCGGGCGCGAGTTCGTCGAGGTGTTCCAGCGCGAGGCCGCACGGCTGCCGAACGCGAAGTGGCTGGCGCAGGGCACGATCTATCCCGACGTCATCGAGTCCGGTGGCGCGAAGTCCAAGAAGGCGACGACGATCAAGAGCCACCACAACGTCGGCGGGCTGCCCGAGACGCTGGGCCTGAAGCTGCTGGAGCCGCTGCGCGACCTGTTCAAGGACGAGGTGCGCGAACTGGGCGTCGCGCTCGGCCTGCCGCCGGAGATGGTCTACCGTCATCCCTTCCCGGGGCCCGGGCTGGGAGTGCGCATCCTCGGCGAGGTGCGGGCCGAATACGCCGAGCTGCTGCGCCGGGCCGACGCGATCTTCATCGACGAACTGCGTGGCTGGCGCGACGACGCCAGCGGCAAGACCTGGTACGAACTCACGAGTCAGGCGTTCGCGGTGTTCCTGCCGGTCAGGAGCGTCGGCGTGATGGGCGACGGGCGGACCTACGATTACGTGGTGGCGCTGCGCGCGGTGCAGACGAGCGACTTCATGACGGCGGACTGGGCCGAGTTACCCTACGGATTGCTCAAGCGCGTGTCCAGCCGCATCATCAACGAGGTGCGTGGCATCAACCGCGTGACCTACGACGTGTCGTCCAAACCGCCTGCCACCATCGAATGGGAGTGAACGTGCCATGTTGAAGGTGATCTTCGGAGCGCTCGGCCTGCTGATCGTGCTGGCCATCGTCGGCTCGCTGGCCAAGAACCAGCTCGGCGCACCTGGCCAGCTCGGCCAGACCGCGACGCGCGCGGCCGACGCCACGGCCGGAACCAGTGACAGCAGCAGCACCGGTTCGATGGCCGGGAAGGCGGTCGGTGGCGCGCGGCTCGACGCGTTCGGCGCCACCGCCGGCATCGGCGCCGAAGGCCCGGACACTGCGCAGGCGCAGATCAAAGGGATCCAGCAGTCGGTGCGCGACCGCACGAACAACGCGCTGCAGCAGGGCACCGAGCGCAACAGCCGCGCCCAGCCCTGATGTCGACCGGAGCGCCCGCGGCGCCCGCGGCGCCCGACGACTCCCGGGCCGTCTCAGCGCCTCAGCGCGCGGCAGACGAGCGGGCGATGCGGCTCGCGCTCGACCAGGCGCAGAACGCCTGGCTCGTCGGCGAAGTCCCGGTCGGCGCCGTCATCATGCAGCCGTCGGCCGATGGGCCGAAGGTGCTGGCGACCGGCTACAACCGCCCGATCACGACCCACGACCCCACGGCGCATGCCGAGATCGTCGCGCTGCGCCACGCCGCGACGCTGCTCGAGAACTACCGGCTGCCGGAATGCGACCTCTACGTCACGCTCGAGCCCTGCCCGATGTGCGCGATGGCGCTGCTGCATGCGCGTTTCCGGCGCGTTGTGTTCGGTGCGGCCGATCACAAGACCGGGGCCGCCGGGTCGGTCGTGGACCTGTTCGGCGAGCCGCGCCTGAACCACCACACCGAACTGGTCGGCGGCGTGCTGGCCGAGCCGTGTGCCACCGTGCTGCGCGACTTCTTCGTCGAACGCCGTGCCGCGCGGCACGCCGCGCCGGTGCCCGCGCCGGTGCCCGCCATCCCGGCGGGCGAGGCGCACGAGATCGACCTGCCGCGGACCTGAGCCGCGACGGTTCCGGAACCCACCCGACGATGGTCCCCGTGCACCCGTCCGCAGCACCTCGCTCACCGTGCTGCCGTCGCTGACCATCGTGTCACCGTCTGGCGTCGTTGCCGACGGGCGCGCGCTGCGCCGTGCGGCGACGCGGCTGCGCGCGCTCGGTTTCGACGCCCGGCTCGACGAGTCGGCCCTGGCACGCCGACAGCGCTTCGCCGGCGACGACGCGACCCGGCTGGCGGCCCTGCACCGCGTGGCGCACGCCGCACCGTCGGTCGTGATGGCCAGCCGCGGTGGCTACGGCCTGACGCGGCTGCTCGATGCGATCGACTGGAAGGCGCTGACGCGCAGCGTCGACCGCGGCACGCGCTGGGTCGGCTACAGCGACTTCACCGCGCTGCAGCTCGGGCTGCTCGCGCACACCGGCGCGCCGACCTGGGCCGGCCCGCTGGCGGCCGACGATTTCGGGCGCGCGGACGGTGATGCCGACGGCGGCGTCGACGAGGTCACGCGCGACTGTTTCTCGGAGGCGATGTCCGGCGCGCTCGAGGCCGTGGGCTATCGCACCGACGCCGGCTTCGATGGGCTGGACGTGCGCGGTCTGCTCTGGGGCGGCAACCTCGCGGTGCTGTGCTCGCTGCTCGGCACCCCGCATTTCCCGTCGCCGGCGAGGGTGCGCGGGGGCGTCCTGTTCGTCGAGGAGGTCAACGAACACCCGTTCCGGGTCGAGCGCCAGTTGCTGCAATTGCAGCAGGCCGGGGTACTCGCTTCGCAAAAGGCCATCCTGCTCGGCGCGGTCACGGCCTTCCGGCCGTCGCCGCTCGATCGGGGCTACGGGTTGAAGGCGTTGCTGGCGCGGGTGCGCGAGGCCACCCAGACGCCGGTGCTGCCCGGGCTGCCGTTCGGGCACGTACCGACCAAGGTGAGCTTGCCGGTGGGACGGCGCGTGCGCGTGCTGGTCGACCGGCGCGAGGTCTACATCGGCTGGGAGCACGCGCATGCCTGAGGCGGTGGGCTGGTCCCCGCGCGCCGGCGGGCGGGTGAGGGCGCTGCGGTCCCTCGTCGCCGGGGTGCTCGGTGTGCTGGTACTGGCCGGCTGCAACAACAGCCCGTGGCCGGCGGGTGCCGCCAGCCGCAACGCGCTGTACTACAGCTTCGATGAGCGGTCGCCGCGCTACCTCGATCCGACGGCCTCGTACTCGAACCCCGAGTCGGCCTACACGATGCAGGTCTACGAGCCGCCGTACGCGTACCACTACCTGAAGCGGCCCTATCAGCTGATTGCGAAATCGGCGTCCGCGGTGGTGCCGCCGCGCTACCTGGACGCCTCCGGACACACGCTGCCGGCGGACGCACCGCCGGAGCAGATCGCCGAAAGTGTCTACGACGTGCCGATCCGGCCCGGCATCCAGTACGCGCCGCACCCGGCGTTCGCGAAGGACCCCCAGGGCAAGCCGCTGTACCTGGCGCTGTCGCGCGAACAGCTCGGTGCCAAACGATCGCCGTGGGACTTCGAGCAGCAGGGCACGCGCGAGGTCGTGGCCGAGGACTTCGTCTACGCGTTGAAGCGGCACGCGACGACGCGCATCGAGGCGCCGGTGTACGCGGTCTTCGCCGAGCACGTGATCGGCTTGAGGGAATACGCCGAGCGCATCAAGCGCGAGGACGACCAGCTGCTGCAGGGCCTGCCCTCCGACGTGCAGGACAAGCCCTTCCTGGACTTCCGCCGCTGGCCGCTGGCCGGCGCCAGCGCCCCGGACAAGTACACCTTCCGCGTGCGCCTGAAAGGCAAGTACCCGCAGTGGAACTACTGGATGGCGCTGCCATTCATGGCCCCGATGCCGTGGGAGGCCGACGCGTTCTACGCCCAGCCCGGCATGTCGGAGAATGGGCTGTCGCTCAACCAGTGGCCGGTCGGCAGCGGGCCCTTCATGATGAAGGAGTTCGTGCGCGACCGCCTGCACGTGCTGGTGCGCAACCCGAACTTCCGCGGCGAGCCCTACCCCTGCGAAGGCATGCCCGGGGACGAGGCGGCGGGGCTGCTGGCCGATTGCGGCAAGGCCATGCCCTTCCTCGACGAACTGGTGGTGCGCATCGAGAAGGAAAAGATCCCGCGCAAGGAGAAGTTCAAGCAGGGCTACTTCGACGTGCCGGAGATCGAGCGCCCCGAGTGGGGCGTGGACTTCCGCAACGACATGGACGAGTCCGACGACGTCAGACAGTTCTACGAGGCGCGCGGTTTCCAGTTCCCGCTTGCGACCGACATCTCGAATTGGTACGTGGGCTTCAACATGCTCGACCCGGTGGTCGGCAAGGGCAGGACGCCGGACGAGGACGTCAAGCACCGCAAGCTGCGGCAGGCGATTTCGATCGCGGTCGACTGGGAGGAAGGCTACGGCCGGATCTTCAAGTACAAGGGCGGCGTGACCGCGCACGGGCCGGTACCGCCCGGGCTGTTCGGCTCACGCGAGGAGCAGGGCGACTTCCACAACCCGGTGACGCACCGCTGGGTCGACGGCAAGCCGGTGCGGCGCAGCCTCGAGGAAGCGCGGCAGCTGATGGTCGACGCCGGCTATCCGGGGGGGCGCGACGTGGTGTCCGGGCGCCCGCTGGTGCTGAACTACGACTTCCAGCGCGCCATCACGCCCGAGTTCAAGGCCGAGAACGACTGGATGGTCAAGCAGTTCGCCAAGCTCGGCGTCCAGCTCGAGATCCGCGCGACCGACTTCAACCAGTACCAGGACAAGACGCTCAAGGGCAAGCACCAGATCTACTGGGCCGGCTGGCTGGCCGACTATCCGGATGCCGAGAACTTCCTGTTCCTGCTCTACGGACCGAACAGCAAGAGCGTGTCGCAGGGCGAGAACATCTCGAACTACCAGAACCCTGAATTCGACCGCCTGTACCGCATCGTGCAGTCGCAGGACGACGGGCCCGCGAAGCAGGCGGCGATCGACCGCATGACCGAGATCGCGCAGCAGGACGCGCCGTGGTCCTTCGGCTACTTCCCGTGGAGCGCGCTCGCGTTCCAACCCTGGGTGCACAATGGAAAGCCGAGCATCCTGATCCGCGACATGGCCAAGTACTACCGCGTCGACACCGCGATGCGCACGGCCAGGCAGGCCGAATGGAACCGGCCGATCGTCTGGCCGATGGTGCTGCTGGCGCTGCTGCCGCTGGCGCTGCTGATCGCGGCGTGGCGCGGCTTCGTGCGGCGTGAACGCGCGTCCGCGCGACCCGTGACGGCCGGCGCCTGAGACGCGCCACCCGATGTTCGGTTACCTGCTGCGCCGGCTCGGCTACGGCGTCTTGATTCTGATCGGCGTCAACCTGCTCACCTTCTTCCTGTTCTTCACCGTCAACACGCCGGACGACATGGCGCGCCTGAACATCGGCGGCAAGCGCGTGACGCAGGAGCAGATCGACAAGTGGAAGGGCGAACGGGGCTACGACCGCCCGCTGTACTGGAACGCCGCGGCCGACGGCAGCGACAAGCTCACGCGCACCGTGCTGTGGGAACGCTCGGTCTCATTGATGCTGTTCGATTTCGGCCGCAGCGACTCGGCGCGCAGCGCCGACATCGGCCACGAGGTGGCCACACGCATGGGCGTCAGCCTGCAGCTCGCGGTGCCGCTGTTCATCCTGCAGGTGGTTGCGAGCACGAGCTTCGCGTTGCTGCTCGTGTTCTTCCGCAACACGGCGATCGACTTCTGGGGCGTCGTGCTGTGCGTGCTGATGTTGTCGATCTCGAGCCTGTTCTACATCATCGTCGGGCAGTACTTCTTCTCGCGCGTGCTGCGGCTGGTGCCGATCTCAGGGTATGCGCCGGGGCTGGACGCGGTGCGCTTTCTCGTGCTGCCGGTGCTGCTGTCGCTGCTCGCACGGCTGGGCACCGAGGCGCGGCTGTACCGCGCGATGTTTCTCGAGGAGATCGGCAAGGACTACGTGCGCACCGCGCGCGCCAAGGGTCTGGCCG
>JBDTUO010000099.1:0-8450 GCA_040007675.1 Rubrivivax sp. | reverse complement strand
TGATCGGGATCGGCGTGCCCCAGTAGCGCTGGCGGCTGATGCCCCAGTCGCGCAGCCGCCACGTCGTCTTCTTCTCGCCCAGGCCCTTGGCGTGCAGCGCGCCGGCGATGGCGTCGACCGCCGCCTCGTGCGCCAGGCCGCTGAAGATCCCGGAGTTGACCGTCACGCCGCGCGCCTTGTCGGTGTACCAGTCCTGCCAGCGCTCGTAGTCGAAGTGTTCGCCGTCGACGTGCACCACCTGAAGCAGGTCGATGCCGTACTTCTTCGCGAACGCGAAATCGCGTTCGTCGTGCGCCGGCACGCCCATCACGGCGCCGTCGCCGTAGCCCATCAGCACGTAGTTGCCGACCCACAGCGGCACGTCGGCGCCGGTCAGCGGGTGCGTGACGTGCAGCCCGGTCGGGCGCCCCTCCTTCTCGCGCAGCGCCAGCTCGGCCTCGGTGTTGCCGCTCTGGCGGCAGTCGTCGATGAAGGCGGCCAGCGCGGAGTCGGTGCGCGCCGCATGCAGCGCCAGCGGGTGTTCGGGCGCGACGGCGCAGAAGGTCACGCCCTTGATCGTGTCGGCGCGCGTCGTGAAGACGTACATGCGGCCGTCCTGGATCGGCGCGCCGCTGGCGTCGCGGATGTCGTGCGTGAACGCGAAACGAACGCCGCTGCTCTTGCCGATCCAGTGCGCCTGCATCAGCCGCACGCGCTCGGGCCAGCCGGCGAGGTAGTCGGCGCTCTCGGGGTCGGTGACGCCGGCGAGCAGCTCGTCGGCGTACTGCGTGATCGCCAGGTAGTAGCCGGGGATCTCGCGCTTCTCGACCGGGGCGCCGCTGCGCCAGCCGCGGCCGTCGACGACCTGCTCGTTGGCCAGCACGGTCTGGTCGACCGGGTCCCAGTTGACGATCTGCGTCTTGCGGTAGGCGATGCCCTTGTCGAGCAGCTTCAGGAAGAACCACTGGTTCCAGCGGTAGTACGAGGGGTCGCAGGTGGCGACCTCGCGCGTCCAGTCGATCGCCAGCCCGAGCGGGCGCATCTGCGCCTTCATGTCGGCGATGTTGGCGCGTGTCCACTGCGCCGGCGGCACGCCGTTGTCGATCGCGGCGTTCTCGGCCGGCAGGCCGAAGGCGTCCCAGCCCATCGGCATCAGCACGTTCCTGCCCTTCATGCGCAGCCAGCGCGCCATCATGTCGTTGATGGTGTAGTTGCGCACATGGCCCATGTGCAGCTTGCCGCTCGGGTACGGCAGCATCGAGCAGGCGTAGAACTTGTCCCGCCCGGCGTCCTCGGTGACGCGGCCGGCAGCGTGCGCTTCCCAGTGCGCCTGCGCGGCAGCCTCGACTTCGGCGGGCAGATACTTTTCGTTCATGGCGGCCGATTGTAGGGAGCGCCCCGGCGGTCCGTGGCCGACCCGCCGGGGCGTGGTCGGTCTCAGCCGAGCTGCAGCACGTCCGCCATGCCGTACACCCCGGGCGGGCGGTCGGCCAGGAAGTGCGCCGCCCGCAGGCTGCCATCGGCGTAGCCCTGGCGATTCGCACTCTTGTGGCTGATCTCGATGCGCTCGCCGGTGCCGGCGAACAGCACGGTGTGGTCGCCGACGATGTCGCCGCCGCGGATGCTCGCGAAGCCTATCGTCGACGGGTCACGCGCGCCGGTGTGCCCTTCGCGCGCGTAGACGGCGCAGTCGGCCAGTGAACGGCCGAGCGCCTGCGCGACCGTCTCGCCCATCGCCAGCGCGGTGCCGCTCGGGGCGTCGACCTTGTGGCGGTGGTGGGCCTCGATCACCTCGACGTCGTAGCCGGTCGCGAGGGCCCGCGCGGCGACCTCGAGCAGCTTCAGCAC
Source organism: Rubrivivax sp. (assembly GCA_040007675.1). Lineage (GTDB taxonomy): Bacteria > Pseudomonadota > Gammaproteobacteria > Burkholderiales > Burkholderiaceae_C > Rubrivivax. The sequence continues at coordinate 6,623 of JBDTUO010000099.1, read as the reverse complement.
GACGTTGACGCCGACGCTCATGTTGGGTGCGAAGACGATCGCGATCTCGTGCCCCGCGGCGGCGATCCTGGCCTTGCCGGCGGCGTCGAAGCCGGTCGTGCCGATCACCGCGCGCACGCCGAGCGCGCGGCAGGCTTCGAGGTGGGCCAGCGTGCCTTCGGGGCGGGTGAAGTCGATCAGCACGTCGCAACCTGCCAGCGCGGCGTGCACGTCATCGGTGACCACCACACCGCACGGACGGCCGAGGAAGGCCGCGGCGTCGTGCCCGATCGCCGGGCTGCCGGCGACGTCGAGCGCGCCGCCGAGTGCATCGCCCGGGCTCGCCAGCACGGTCTCGATCAGCATGCGGCCCATGCGGCCGGAAGCGCCGGCGATGCAGAAGCGCATGGCGACGCCCGCCTCAGCGGGGAATCTCGAGCGGCGGGTAGCTGCGCACCGGCCCGACCGGCTCGGGCGCCGAGGCCGGCCGCGGCGGCGGCACCGGCAGCGCGGCGCGCTCCTCGTCGGTGAGCTCGAGCTTGCGCGGCGGCAGCGGCTCGCGCACGCGCGAGATCGATGCGACGAATTCGAGCTCGGACGGCAGCTCGGGCGCCTCGATCTTGGCCAGCTTGTCGCCGTCGAAGCGCAGCACGATGCTGCGCCGCTGCGGCTCGGCGCCCTGGCGCCGGATGATGAACAGGTAGTCCCACCGGTCGGCATGGAAGACGTCGGTCACCAGCGGCGTGCCGATCAGGTCGCGCACCTGGCGCCGCTCCATGCCGACGGCGAGCTTTTCGAGCGCCTCCTTCGTGACGACGTTGCCCTGGACGATCTCGATCCGGTACGGCGTGATCAGCCCGAACAGCGTGTCGGAGGTCTGACGCTGCGAGGCGCAGCCGCCGAGCAGCAGCGCGGGGGTCAGGACGGCGGCAGCGGCCAGGCCGGGCGCAGAGAGGAGTCGCATGAAGGGGACGGGTCGCCGGCGCGTGGCGCAGCCGGCACCGCTGGCTATGATCGAGTCATTCTAGCGGGCCGTCGCCCGCGCCCGGCCCCGGGAACCCGACCATGACGCACGTCGAAGAACTCAAGAGCAGCGGCCTGAAGGCGACGCTGCCGCGCATCAAGATCCTCGAGGTCTTCCAGCAGGCGGACCGTCGCCACCTGACGGCCGAGGACGTGTTCAAGGCGCTGCTCAGCGAGGGCTCCGAGATCGGACTGGCGACGGTCTACCGCGTGCTGATGCAGTTCGAGCAGGCCGGGCTGCTGTCGCGCAACCATTTCGAGTCCGGCAAGGCGGTGTTCGAGCTCAACGAAGGCACGCACCACGACCACCTGGTGTGCCTGAACTGCGGCCGCGTCGAGGAGTTCTACGACGCCGAGATCGAGGCCCGGCAGCGCATCGTCGCCCACTCGCGCGGATTCGACCTGCAGGAGCACGCGCTGGCCTTGTACGCCCACTGCACCAAGGCCGACTGCCAGTACCGGCAGAAGTAGCGTCTCGGCGCCGCGACCCCGCCGCGCGGCTCACCCGGCGGAGTCGCCGCGCTCCATCGCGCGCTGGTGGCGGGCGACGAACTCCTGGTAGGTGTCGATGCCGCGCAGCTGCAGCACGGTGTTGCGCACCGCGGCTTCGACCAGCACCGCGAGGTTGCGTCCGGCGTCGACGGCGATGACGACCTTGCGCGTCCCGATGCCGAGGATCTCCTCGTACAGCGGCTCGTAGGGCAGCCGCTCGAACTCGCGCTCCATCGTCTCCTTGCGCACCAGGTGCACGATCAGCTGCAGCCGCATCTTCCGGCGCACCGCGGTCTCGCCGAAGATCGCCTTGATGTCGAGCAGGCCGATGCCGCGTACCTCGAGCAGGTTGAGCAGCAGCTCCGGGCAGCGACCCTCCAGCGAGGTCTGGCTGATGCGGTAGATGTCGACCGCGTCGTCGGCGACGAGACCGTGGCCGCGTGAGATCAGCTCGAGCCCGAGTTCGCTCTTGCCGAGCCCCGACTCGCCGGTCAGCAGGACCCCCAGGCCCAGGATGTCCATGAAGACGCCATGGCGGGTCGTGCGCTCGGCGAACAGGCGCGCGAGGTAGCCGCGCACGACGTCGATGACGTGGCCGGCCGACTCGGTGGTCACGAACAGCGGGATCTCGGCGCGGTCGCAGATGGCGACCAGGCGGTCTGGCGGCGGCTGCGCATCGGCCACGATCAGCACCGGCGGTTCGAGCTGGACCAGGCGCGAGATGCGACGCTCCTGGTCCTCGGGGGTGCACTCGTGCAGGTAGGCGACCTCGCGTTCGCCGACGATCTGCACCCGGTACGGATGGATGTAGTTCAGGTAGCCGACGAGGTCGGCGGCCGACTGCGCCTGGCGCACCGCCGTCTCGCTGAACGGGCGGTCGGGTTGGGTGTGGCCAGCGACCCATTCCCAATGGAGCGACTCGCGGTGCTGTTCGAACAGCGCCTCGGCGCTCATCGAGGTGGGTTTCATGCGCCGGGCGGGGGAGCGGGGTGGGTCAGGCGACCGATTTCAGCGGCTCCCAATCGGAGATCAGCTTGTGCACGCCGGCCGAGTCGGGCTCGGTCTTCAGGCGCTCGCGCAGTTCGCGGTCGGACAGCATCTCGGCGATCTCGGACAGGATCTCGAGGTGGCGCTGCGTCGCGGCCTCCGGCACCAGCAGGAAGATCAGCAGCAGCACCGGCTCGTCGTCGGGGGCGTCGAACGGGATCGGCTGCTGCACGCGCAGCACCGCGGCGAGCGGGTTCTTCAAGCCCTTGATGCGACCGTGCGGGATCGCGACGCCGTGGCCGAGCCCGGTCGAGCCGAGCCGCTCGCGTGCGAACAGGTTGTCGGTCACGATCCCGCGCGCGATCGCATGCTGGTTCTCGAACAGCAGTCCGGCATGTTCGAACACACGCTTCTTGCTGGTCGCGTCGACGTCGACCAGGACGTTGCTGTCTTGCAGGATGGCTGCGAGGCGGTTCATGTCGGTGCCGGCCGTGCGTCGTGCCGCGTTGCGCGGCGGGCCGACGACGGGGTGATCGGGCATTCTTGCATCAGGGATCGGGATTCGCCGCGCTTCGTCGTCAGCGCGGCCGACAGACGCTGGTTGCAGAGTTCCCGGAATTATAGGAAGGCGTGCTGTCGCGGGGGGTCGACTGCACCACCGATGTGTGGGGAAGTCAACGCCACCGCGGCGCGCCGACAACAGCGGTGACGGCGGGGTGCCGCCACCGCGCGCGCGTCAGGGCCCTTCGGCGCCCAGGCGCTTGAGGGAGTCGTGGTGGTGCTCCTGCAGCCGGTCCTTGTGGCGCATGACCTGACGGTCGAGCTTGTCCATCAGCTGGTCGATCGCGGCGTAGAGGTCTTCGTTGCACTGCTCGATGAAGATGTCGCGGCCCTTGACGTGCAGCGTCACCTCGGCCTTCTGGCGTCGTTCCTTCTCCTTCAGCTTTTCGACGGTCAGCAACACGGTGACGTCGACGACCTGGTCGAAATGCCGCGTCACCCGGTCCAGTTTCGTGAGCACGTACTCTCTGAGGGCGGGCGTCACTTCGAGATGGTGTCCGCTGATCGTCAAGTTCATCAGGACTTCCTTTCATGAGGGGTTGATCGACGCCGGCACCACCGGTGGCAGCGGCCGGCGAAACCAGTGTGCGCCGCTTCCCCAGGCCTGACAAGCCGGCCCCCGGCACTGCGCAGGGCTTGACAGCGGGCTGCCGAGCGGGCACCGCAACGCCATCGGCGGCGGGCGTTGCCGGTGTCGCGACCCCACCGCGGGGTCGGTCCGGCCGGCTCGCTAGACTGTGCCCATGCAGATCGAGTTTGTTTCCGACGTCGCGTGCCCCTGGTGCGCGGTGGGGCTCAACGGCCTCGAGCGCGCGCTCGAGCGCCTGTCCGACCTTCCGATCGAGCTGCGCTTCGAGCCCTACGAGCTGAACCCGGACCTCGGCCCCGAAGGGCGCGACGTGGTCGAGTACCTGAGCCAGAAGTACGGTCGCAGCCCGGCCGAGGTGGCCCAGATGCAGGAGACGATTCGCGCGCGCGGCGAGGCGGTCGGTTTCGAGTTCGGTCCGCGGGTGCACACGTGGAACACGTTCGACGCCCACCGTTTGATCGCCTGGTCCGGCGACGAAGGCCCGCCAGGCGCGCAGCGCGCGCTCAAGCATGCGCTGCTGCAGGCCTACCATGGCGATGGGCTGAACCCGTCGGCGCCCGAGGTGCTGCTGCAGGCCGCCGCGGCCGCCGGCCTCGACGCCGCGGCCGCTCAGGCCGTGATCGCGAGCGACCGGTATGCCGACGTGGTGCGCCAGCGCGAGCGGCATTGGCAGCAGCTCGGCATCCAGGCGGTGCCGTCGGTGGTCGTCGACGGCCGCCACCTGATCCAGGGCGGTCAGCCGCCCGAGGTCTACGAACAGGCGCTGCGCAAGATCGCCGCCTCGGGCGCCTCCGCCTGAGGCCGCCGCGGCGTGGCGCGACTGGCGCTCAGGCGCCGCGCCGCCGCCACAGCGGCAAGGCCTCGATCCGGGCCTCGATGTCGGCCAGAACGCGCAGGTACGCGGTGCTGCCGACGGCGCCGTAACGGGCGTGGAACTCGGCCTCGGTCAGGAACTCGGGCAGGTCGGACACGTCCGGCACCAGCTCGTCGACGCGCACGCCTGCGGCCAGCCTGGCCTGCAGCGCCGGCGACGCATGCACCGCGGATTCACCGAGCCTCGTGCCCGCGAGGTTGATCGCCAGGTCGTTGAAGCTGAAACCGCTGCCACGGCGCGAGTCGCTGATCTCCTTGGCCACCCCGATCGCATCGGCCAGCGGGCTGCCGGCTTCGGCCGCCAGCACGGCCGACACCAGCAGGTGCTGCGGAAAGTCGATCCGCCCGGCCAGCAGCACCGGGCGCCAGCGGGCCCGCGGCCAGCTCGCGGCGCCGGGCACCACGCCGACCGGGCTGCGACCGATCACGTACAGCGCCAGCGTCAGCAGCGCGGCCCGGCTTTCGGCCGCCGGGTCCGCGCCCGGGGCGAGGCTGCGCTCGCGCGCGAGCGCGAACGCCGGCTGCAGCAGCGCCGGCAGCATGATCGGGCCGCGCCCTCGCTCGACCACGCCTGCCAGCAGGGTTTGCTGGGCCTGCAGGCGATCGCGCTGCGCCGCCGGCAACAGCCCGGCCAGTACGCGGCGCGGCAGGTCGGGGCGCCACTCGATGTCCGCCTGCGCGCCGTCGGCCTGCCATTGAACCCGGTGCAGCGCCGACTGCAGCGACCGGCTGCCGGCCGGCGCGGCGGCGTCGAGGTGCGCGATCGCGCGGTGAATCAGCCACTGCGCGAGCGCGGCTGGCAGCGGCAGCGTGCCGATCCGCAGCGCGGTCACCGGTGGCACGCCGTCGCCGTCGCCGAGTTGCACCTGCACGTTCAACCAGGGCCGCCAGTCATCCGCGGCGCGACCGGGCAGCAGCGGCAGGCTCGCCTGCACGTCCAGCGTGCCGTCGCCCAGCGTCAGCCGTGCGGCGCCGCCGACCGGACGCAGCAGGTGGTCGGCGAGCAACTGCAGGTCGACCGGCCGCAGGTGCACGCGGTGCAGCGATCCGGCGCTCAGGCGGCGCGGGTCCTGCGCCTGCAGCGAGTGGCGCAGCGCGGCCAGCGCGGCCGCGGTCGGTTCGCCGTCGGGAGCGACCGCCGGTGCACGGTCCAGCAGCGCCAGCGACAGCGCGAGCAGCGCTGCCATCGCCATCAGCACGCCGGCCGCCAGAACCGGCAGCCGGCGGCGCTGGACGTCGGCGCGGGGCGGCGAAACGTGGTGCACGGCCACAGTCTGACAGCCCGCGGCCCATCGCGGGGGCGATGGGATAATCCCGCGTGGTCCGCTCACGCCCCGTGCCGGACCGCCCCCGACGGCGCCGGACCCATGCTCAACGTGTTCACACTGGCCAGCGGCCGGCTCATCCAGCACGAGATCGACAGCGCGTCAGCCCTGTCCGGTCTGCACCCGGTCTGGGTGGACCTCGAGGCGCCGACGCCGGAGGAGAAGGGCTGGATCCAAGCCCGTTTCGGGTTCCGCATTCCGGACGACATCGACGACGACGACCTCGAGGAGTCCGCGCGCTTCTACGAAGAAGACAACGGCGAGCTGCACATCCGCAGCGACTTCCTGGTCGATGCCGAGGGGGGTGCCGACGGCACGCCGGCGCGCACTGTGCGGGTCGCCTTCGTGCTGTTCCAGTCCGCGTTGTTCTCGGTGCACGGCGACGACCTGCCGGTGTTCAGGCTGCTGCGCCTGCGCGCGCGCCGCATCCCGGCGATGATCGAGGACGCCAAGGACGTGCTGCTGAAGCTGTACGACGCCGACGCGGAATACTCGGCCGACGCGCTGGAGGGCATCTACGACAAGCTCGAACTCGTCAGCACGCGTGTCCTCAAACAGGATGTCGACGACGAAGCCGCCGGCGAGGTGCTCAAGGCGATCGCACGCGAGGAAGACCTGAACGGGCGCATCCGTCGCAACACGATGGACACGCGGCGTGCGGTCAGCTTCATGATGCGCAGCCGGCTGCTCAACGCCGAGCAGTTCGAGGAGGCGCGCCAGATCATGCGCGACATCGACTCGCTCGACTCGCACACCGCGTTCCTGTTCGACAAGATCAACTTCCTGATGGATGC
>JBDTUO010000098.1:0-8478 GCA_040007675.1 Rubrivivax sp. | reverse complement strand
CGGGCTGGGTCCCGCGCCGGACTATGCTGCGGGAACCCATGCGACCCAACGAGACGCCTTGATGCAGTCGCGCTGCGGCTCGCTGCCCATTCCGCTCGTGCTCCTGTTCCTGTCCCTGGCCGGTTGCGAGACACCCTCGCCAGCGCCCTCTCCGAACTCAACCACCCGCGCGTCGAGCGTCGCCGAGCCACCCAGCCTGGTCCGACAGACCCAGGCGGCATTGCACGCTGCGGCGCGGGACAGCGGTATTCCCGCGCGTGAATTGACGGTGCTGAGTGCGCAGGCCGTGTTCTGGCCCGATGGATCGCTGGGCTGCCCGCAGCCCGGCAGGCGCTACACGCAGGCGCTGGTACCCGGCTACCGGGTCCGCATCGGAGCCGCCGGCACAACCCTCGACTATCACGCGAGCAAGGACGGGGCGATGGTGTTGTGCCCTGCAGGCCGGTCCACGGAGCCGGTCGCGGATCGCAGGACCATCCTCTGAAGCTGCCGAACGCGGAGCTTGTTCGCTGCGCGTCAGCGCCACTCGGCGCTTTCAGCCCGTGGCCGAGCGCACGGCCGTCACCTCGATCTCCACCTGGGCCCGGTCCTCGATCAGCCCCGCCACCTGTACCGCGGTCATCGCCACCGCGTAGTCGCCGATCAGTTCGCGGTAGACGGCGCCGATCTCGCGTGCGCGGCGCAGGTACTCGCGCTTGTCGGTGACGTACCAGGTCATGCGCACGATGTGCGCTGCCGTGGCCCCGGCCTCTGCCAGCAACGCGACCACGTTGGCCAGGGCCTGCCGCACCTGATCGACGAGGTCGTCGCTGTCGAAGCGGCATTCCGCGTTCCAGCCGATCTGCCCGGCCAGCACGATCGTCTCGCCGTGCGCCACGACGCCGTTAGCGTAGCCACGCGGCGCTGTCCAGCCGGCTGGCTGCAGCACCCGCTTGATGAGGGGTTGCGGGTCGCTCATGCCGCCCCGCTCCCCTGCCGCAAGCGAAAGCGTTGCAGCTTGCCGGTCTCGGTGCGCGGCAACGCGGCCAGGTACTCGATCGAACGCGGGTACTTGTACGGCGCGATCGTCTGCTTGACGAAGTCCTGCAGCACGCGCGTGGTCGCGTCGTCGACGGCGTGGCCGGGTTTCAGCACCACGTAGGCCTTGACGATCTGCCCGCGCTGCGCGTCCGGAACGCCGACGACACCACATTCGGCCACCGCCGGGTGCAGCAGCAGCGCGTCCTCCACCTCGGGGCCGCCGATGTTGTAGCCGCCAGAGACGATCATGTCGTCGGTGCGCGCCTCGTACACGAACTGGCCGTCGGGGTCCACGCGGTAGGCGTCGCCGGTCAGGTTCCAGCCACGCTGCACGTACTGCCGCTGGCGCTCGTCGGCGAGGTACTTGCAGCCGGTCGGGCCCTTGACGGCGAGGTGGCCCACCTGGCCGGGCGGCACCGGCTGCCCGGCGTCGTCGAGCACGGCCGCGACGTAGCCCGGCACCGGCACGCCGGTGGCACCGCCACGCGCGTGCGCTTCATCGGCCGAGATGAAGATGTGCAACAGTTCGGTCGAGCCGATGCCATCGATGATCTGAATGCCGGTGGTCGCGTGCCAGAGCGCGCGTGTCGCCGCCGGCAGCGGCTCGCCGGCGGAGACGCATTTGCGCAGTGAACCCAGGTCCGGCGCGTCGCCGGCCGCGCGCTGCGCCGCGATCGCGGAGCCCATCGCGCGGTACGAGGTGGGCGCGGTGAAACACACGCTCGCCTGCCAGCGGGCGATCGCCGGCAGCAGCTGCTCCGGCCCCATCTTCTCCAGCAGCACGGTGGCGGCGCCGATCGACAGCGGGAACAGCAACAGCCCGCCGAGCCCGAACGTGAACGCGAGCGGCGGACTGCCGATGAAACGGTCGTCTGACCGCGCCCGCAGCACGTGGGCCGGCCAGCAGGCGCAGGCGGCGATCAGCTCGCGGTGGAAGTGCATCGTTCCCTTCGGCACGCCGGTGGTACCGGAGGTGAATGCGATCAACGCGATGTCGTCGGCGGCGGTGTCCACGGCGCTGAACGGACGGCCTTCATGACGCGCCGCCAATGCGCCGAGCGAGCCCGGTGCCGCCTGCGACGGGTCGGCGTCGAAGGCCACCCGGTGGCGCAGCTCCGGGCAGTCGGCTGCCGCGGCATCGAGTTCGCCGGTCAGGCGGATGTCGCACAGCGAGTGGCTGATCTGTGCCTTGTGGATGATCGTGCGCAGTTCGCGTGCCCGCAGCAGCGGCATGCTGCCGACCGCGATGCCGCCGGCCTTCATCACCGCCAGATTGCACGCCGCGAGCATCGGCGTATTGGCGCCGCGCAGCAGCACGCGGTTGCCGGGCACGAGCTCCAGATCCTGCACCAGCGCGTGGGCGATCCGGTCGACCCGTTCCTGCAGCGCCGCGTAGCTCCAGGCCACGCCGTCTCCGAACAGGCACGGACGTGGCCCGTCGCCGAGCGTGATCCTGCGGTCGAGCAACTCCGCCGTGGCGTTCAGCCGCGGCGCGAACTGCAGCCCGGGAGCGTCGAACAGGAACTCCGGCAACTCGTCGGGCGACGGCATGTGATCGCGGGCGAAGGTGTCGACGTGGGCGCTGGCAGTTTCGGGCATCGTGGGCGGCGTGGGCGCGACAGAACGCGTGCTCGGCTCATTTTCGGGCGGCTGGTCTCGTTGTCAACCGGCCTGGCGGCGGCTGCTCTCGCGCCCCCGCGCGTCCGGCCCCGGTCGACACACGGCCGGCCGGCGCGCCGCCGGACCTATCATCGATGCGATGGCGCACCCCCCTGCCCTGTGGGACATCTCGCCGCCGGTGCACGCCGGGGCGCCGGTGTTTCCGGGCGACACGCCGTACGAGCAGCGATGGACGTGGTCGCACGGGCCCGACTGCCCTGTCAACGTCAGCACGCTGCAGCTGTCACCGCACACCGGGGCGCACGCCGACGCGCCGCTGCACTACGACCCGGACGGCGCAGCGGTCGGTGAGCTGCCGCTCGAGCCCTACCTCGGCCCGTGCCGCGTCGTGCACGCCATCCACTGCGGGCCATTGATCCATTGGACCCACCTGGCCCACGCGGTCGACGCCGCCGACCTGCCGCCACGCGTGCTGGTGCGCACCTATCGCCGGCAGCCGCAGGACCATTTCGACGCGCAGCTCAGCGGCTTCGCGCCGGACACCATCGAGCGGCTCGCCGACCGCGGCGTGCTGCTGATCGGCATCGACACCGCCAGCATCGACCCGGCCGACAGCAAGACGCTGGCCAGCCACCAGGTGATCCGCCGGCGCGGCCTGCGTGTGCTCGAGAACCTGTGGCTCGACGAGGTGCCCGAGGGCGACTACGAACTGATCGCGCTGCCGCTGAAGCTCGTCAGCGCCGACGCCAGCCCGGTGCGGGCGATCCTTAGGCCGGTGCGGTGCTGAGCGGTCCGGCGCTCGCCTCGCGCGCCGACGCCGCCGCGCTCGACGCGGCCGACCCGCTGGCGCCGCTGCGCGACCAGTTCGAGTTGCCCGACGACGTGATCTACCTGGACGGCAACTCGCTCGGCGTGCTGCCGAAGGCCACCGCTGCCCGCATCGAGCAGGTGGTGCGAGACGAATGGGGCCAGGGGCTCATCCGCAGCTGGAACAGCGCCGGCTGGATCCAGCTGCCGCAGCGCGTCGGCGACAAGATCGCGCGCCTGGTCGGCGCCGCGCCGGGTGAGCTCATCGTCGCCGACTCGACCTCGGTCAACCTGTTCAAGGTGCTCAGCGCGGCGCTGCAGATCGTGCGTGCCGACGCGCCGGCACGGCGCGTCATCCTGTCGGAGCGCCACAACTTTCCGACCGACCTCTACATCGCCGAGGCACTCGCGCGCGACCAGGGGTTCGAGCTCGAACTGATCGAACCCGAGCAACTGCCGGCGCGCCTGGACCAACGCGTGGCGGTGCTGATGCTGACGCAGGTGAACTACCGCACCGGGAGGTTGCACGACATGGCGGCGGTGTCGCGGGCGGCGCATGCCGTCGGCGCGCTCGCGGTGTGGGACCTGGCCCATTCGGCCGGCGCGCTGCCGGTGGACCTGCATGGCGGCGGCGAGGCTGCCGCAGCGGCGGACTTTGCGGTCGGCTGCGGCTACAAGTACCTCAACGGCGGACCCGGCGCGCCCGCCTTCGTCTGGGTGCACCCGCGCCATGCCGACCGCTTCTGGCAGCCCCTCGCCGGCTGGATGGGTCATGCGGCGCCGTTCCAGTTCACGCCGGGCTATCGGCCGTCGGCCGGCATCGCCCGCTATCTGTGCGGCACGCCGGCGGTGCTGTCGCTGGCGGCCCTCGAGTGCGGCGTCGACACCGTGCTGGCCGCGGACCAGATCGCCGGCACCGGCGCCGGCATGGCCGCGCTGCGCCGCAAATCGCTCGCGCTGACGCGCGCCTTTGCCGAGCTCGTCGAGCGCCGCGCCGCCGGCCATGGCCTGGTGCTGGTGTCGCCGCGGGCGGACGCCGAGCGCGGCAGCCAGGTCTGCCTCGGCCACGCCGAGATCGCCTACCCGCTGGTGCAGGCGCTGATCGCGCGCGGCGTGATCGGCGATTTCCGTGCCGGCGAGCCCGACCACCCGAGCGCCGGGCTGGACATCCTGCGCTTCGGCTTCACGCCGCTGACCACCCGCTTCGTCGACGTCTGGGACGCGGTGGAGCACCTCGTGCAGGTGCTGGCACGCGGCGAGTGGCGCGCGCCGCAGTTCGACACCCGGGCGGCGGTGACATGAGGCCGCCGGGCCGCCCCAAGGGCGAATACCGGAAGGCGCAGCCTGAAGGGGTTGCCTTATGAGCCCGCCAACCGCCCCGCCCCACGCACCGCAGCTGCCGCACCCTGCGGCGAGCGGCGCCGTCTCGCCCGACGGCGCGCAGCTCGATTTCAGCGCCGAGATGAGCTATGGCGACTACCTGCACCTCGATCAGCTGCTCGGCGCGCAGCACCCGCTGTCGCCGGACCACAACGAGCTGCTGTTCATCGTCCAGCACCAGACCAGCGAACTGTGGATGAAGCTGCTGCTGCACGAGCTGACGGCCGCCGTCACCTGTGTCGCGCGCGACGAATTGCCCTCGGCCTTCAAGATGCTCGCTCGGGTGTCCAGGATCATGGAGCAGATGGTGCACGCGTGGGACGTGCTGGCGACGATGACGCCGCCCGAGTACAGCGCGATCCGGCCCTACCTGGCACGCAGCAGCGGCTTCCAGAGCTGGCAGTACCGCTCGATCGAGTTCCGGCTCGGCAACAAGAACGGCGAGATGCTCAAGCCGCACGCCCATGCCCCGGCCCGGCTGGCCGAGGTCGAGGCGGCGTGGCGCGCGCCGAGCCTGTACGACGAGGCGCTGCGCCTGCTGGCGCGGCGCGGGCTGCCGGTGCCTGCCGACCACGTCGAGCGCGACTGGACGCTGCCCTACGTGGCCAGCGACGGCGTCGAGGCGGCGTGGCTCGTCGCCTACCGCACGCCCGACACGCACTGGGACCTGTACCAGCTCGGCGAGGAGCTGACCGACCTCGAGGACGCGTTCCGGCTCTGGCGCTTCCGCCACGTGACGACGGTCGAGCGCGTGATCGGCTTCAAGCGCGGCACCGGCGGCACGAGCGGCGTCGGCTACCTGCGCAAGATGCTCGACACCGTGCTGTTCCCCGAGATCTGGACGCTGCGCACGGCGCTGTAGTGTCTGCCCGCCGGCGGAACCGGCCGCTAGCAAGCGACGGCGCCGGCGGCCGGATCAGCCCAACGCGTCGAGCGCGCGCTCCAGCGACGCCACGGTGCGGTCGACATGCTGCAGTTTGTCGATGCCGAACAGGCCGATGCGGAAGCTGCGGAAGTCCGACGGCTCGCCGCACGCCAGCGGCACGCCGGCGGCGATCTGCAGGCCCTGGGCCGCGAAGGCCTTGCCGTTGTGCCACTCGGGGTCGTCGGTATAGGCGACGACGACGCCCGGTGCCTCGAAGCCCGGCGCGGCGACGCTCTTGAGCCCACCATCGGCGAGCAGCGCGCGCACCCGCCGGCCGAGCTCGAACTGCGCCTCGCGCGCGGCGCCGAAACCGAACCGGCGCAGTTCATCCATCGCATCGCGCAACTGCAGCAATGCGTGGGTCGGCGGTGTCGCGTGGTACGCAAAGCCCCCGCCCTCGTAGCTCTGCATGATCGAGTGCCACTTCTTCAGGTCCATCGCGAAGCTGCTGCTGGTCGTGCCCTCCAGCCGCTCCAGCGCCAGCGGCGACAGCATCACGAGGCCGGCTCCGGGCGGCGCGCTCCAGACCTTCTGTGGCGCGCTGACCAGCACGTCGACACCGGTCGCCGCGAGGTCGGTCCAGACCGCGCCGGAGGCAATGCCGTCCAGCACGAGCAGCCCGCCGACCGCGTGCGTGGCCTCGGCCAGCGTGCGCAGGTAGGCGTCGGGCAGCAGCAGGCCGGCCGAGGTCTCGACGTGCGGCGCGAACACCAGCGCCGGGCGGGTCTCGCGAATCGTCGCCGCCACCTCATCGGCCGGCGGCGGCGTGAATGCGGCCTTCGGCGTGTCGGCCACCCGCCTGGCGGTCAGCACGACGGTGTCCGACGGGATCGCCCCCATCTCCAGGATCTGCGACCAGCGGTAGCTGAACCAGCCGTTGCGCACGACCAGGCAGCGCTTGCCGTGGGCGAACTGGCGCGCCACGGCCTCCATCGCGAAGCTGCCGCTGCCCGGCAGCACGATCGCCGCCGCGGCACCGTGCACCTCCTTGAGCGTGCCGGAGACGTCGCGCATCACTTGCTGGAAGCGGCGTGACATGTGGTTCAGCGCGCGATCGGTGTAGACGACCGAATACTCGAGCAGGCCGTCGGGGTCGACGTCGGGGCACAGTCCGGGCATGACTATTCCTGGGGGCGGGAGCGAGGGGCGGCGAGCTTAGCACCGCGGGCCGGGCGCCACCGTGACGGATGCCGTACCGCCGGCAGGGGGGAGCGCCTGGCCAGCCGATCTCCCCGGGCGGTGCTGCCGATCCTAGAATCCGCCATGGACATCCGCACCTCGCTCCACCGCCTGCGCGTCGAGCGCGTGCAGCACGAACTCGCCGCCCGCGGCTGGCACGCCCTGCTGGTGCCGTCGAGCGACCCGCACCTCAGCGAATACCTGCCCGAACGCTGGCAGGGCCGCGAATGGCTGTCGGGCTTCACCGGCTCGGCGGGCACCCTGGTGGTCACGGTGAACCACGCGGCACTGTTCGCCGACAGTCGCTACTGGACCCAGGCCGAGGCCGAGCTCGCCGGCAGCGGCATCGAGCTGGTGCGCACAGGCGCCGGGGGGGCGACGGCCCACTTCGACTGGCTGGCAGCAGACACGCCGGCGGGTGGCAGCGTCGCGGTCGACGGCCACGTGCTGTCGCTGGCGCAGGCACAAACGCTGCGCGCCGCGCTGCAGGCCAGCGGGGCGACGCTGGTGACGACGCACGACGTACTGGACGCCGTCTGGCCCGACCGCCCCACGCTGCCCGCCGAGCGCGTCTGGGAACATGGCGCCCCGCACGCCGCGACGCCACGCCGCGACAAGCTGGCCGCGGTGCGCGACGCGATGACCGCGCATGGCGCGAGCCGCCACGTCGTCTCCACCGTCGACGACGTCGCGTGGATCACGAACCTGCGCGGCAGCGACGTGCCCTACAACCCGGTTTTCCTGGCCCACCTGCTGGTCGGGCCCGAACAGGCGCAGCTCTTCATCGGCGACGGCAAGATCAGCGAGCACCTGTCGCGCGCCCTTGCCGCCGACGGCGTCACGCTCGCACCCTACGACACCGCCGGGGACGCGCTGGCGGCGCTGGGTACCGACGAGGTGCTGCTGCTGGACCCGAGGCGCGTCACGCTCGGCCTGCGCGAGCGCGTCGGCGCCGCCCGCCTCGTCGAGGCGACCAACCCCAGCACGCTGCTGAAGAGCCGCAAGACCGAGGCCGAAGCGGCCCACGTGCGCGAAGCGATGGCCGAGGACGGCGCCGCGATGTGCGAGTTCTACGCCTGGTTCGAGGCCGCGCTCGCGCGCGGCGAGCCGATGACGGAGCTGACCGTCGACGCGCAGCTGTCGGGCGCGCGCGGGCGGCGGGCCGGCTTCGTCGGCCTGAGCTTCCCGGTGATCGCCGGCTTCAACGCCAACGGCGCGATGCCGCATTACCGCGCCACACCGGCGTCGCACGCGGCGATCGCCGGCGACGGCCTGCTGCTGATCGACTCCGGCGGCCAGTACCTCGGCGGCACCACCGATGTCACGCGCGTGTGGCCGATCGGCCGCATCAGCGACGCGATGCGACGCGACTACACGCTGGTGCTGAAGGGCACGCTGGCGCTGTCGCGGGCACGTTTTCCGCGCGGCACGCCGAGCCCGATGCTCGACACGCTGGCGCGTGCGCCGCTGTGGGACCAGGGGCTCGACTTCGGCCACGGCACCGGCCACGGCGTCGGCTACTTCCTGAACGTGCACGAAGGGCCGCA
>JBDTUO010000097.1:0-8552 GCA_040007675.1 Rubrivivax sp. | reverse complement strand
CTGTCGACCATCATGTACACCTCGGGCACGACCGGCGCGCCCAAGGGCGTGATGCACAGCTTCGGCAACTTCGCGGCCGCGGTGGTCGCCGGGCTCAAGCGCATTCCGCAGGACGCGGATTCGCGCATGCTGTCGTACCTGCCGCTGGCGCACGTCGTCGAGCGCGCGCTGGTGGAGCACGGCCAACTGCAGACCGGCATGCACGTCTTCTTCGCCGAAAGCCTCGACACGTTCACGACCGACCTGCAGCGCGCGCGGCCGACCGTGTTCTTCTCGGTGCCCCGACTGTGGGTCAAGTTCCAGCAGGGCGTGCACCACAAGATGCCGCCGGCCAAGCTCGACCGCATGCTGAAGATCCCGATCCTGGGTGGCATCGTGAAGCGCAAGATCCTCGGCACGCTCGGGCTCGACCAGTGCCGTTTCGCCGCCGGCGGCGCGGCCCCGATGCCGATCGAGCTGCTGCGCTGGTACGCGAAGCTCGGGCTCAATGTCGCGGAGGGCTACGGCATGACCGAGAACATCGGCGCCAGCCACATCACCTCGGGCGACCCGGAGGCGTTCGGCACCGTCGGGCTGCCGTACGAGGCCGTGCAATGCCGCATCGCACCCGACAGCGGTGAGATCCATGTGCGGGCGCCGTGGACCATGCTCGGCTACTACCGCGAGCCGACCCTGACGCGCGAGGCCTTCACCGACGACGGCTGGCTGCGCACGGGCGACAAGGGCGCGACCGACGCGCAGGGGCGGCTGCGCATCACCGGGCGGGTGAAGGACCTGTTCAAGACCAGCAAGGGCAAGTACGTGGCGCCCGCGCCGATCGAGGACCGGCTCGTGATGCACCCGGCGCTGGAGGCCTGCTGCGTGACCGGGGCCAACCTCGGCCAGCCGCTGGCGATGGTGATGCTCAACGCCGAGGCCGCCGCGCAGGCGCAAGGCGCCGGCCGCAAGGCCATCGAGGACTCGCTGGCCGCCCACCTCAAGGCCGTGAACGCCACCCTCGATCCGCACGAACAGCTCGCGTGCCTCGTCGTCACGACTGAACCGTGGACGGTCGACAACGACCTCATCACGCCGACCTTCAAGGTCAAGCGCAACAAGATCGAGGACCGCTTCGCGCAGCGCTACGGCGAGTGGACAGGCGCGCGCCGACCGGTGATCTGGATGACGCCGGCCTGAGCCGCCCGCAGCGGGGCGTCAGGCGTCAGCGTCGTCGTCGCGGACGATCCGCTCGCTGCGCCAGTAGACGTCGTCGCCGCCCAGCCCGTCGAGGTTGGCGCGGTTGAGCACCCGCGCCAGCACGAACAGCAGGTCCGACAGCCGGTTGAGGTACTGACGCGGTGCGTCGTTGACGGCTTCCGCCGCCGCCAGCGCGACGACCGCACGTTCGGCGCGGCGCGCGACCGTGCGCCCGACGTGCGCGAGGGCGGCACTGCGCGTGCCGGCCGGGAGGATGAATTCCTTCAGCCGCGGCAGCGTCGCGTTGTACTGCGCCAGCGCCTCGTCCAGGCGCAGCACGGCCGCCGGCTGCAGCAGCGCGTGGCCCGGGATGCAGAGCTCGCCGCCGAGGTTGAACAACTCGTGCTGGATCACGACGAGCAACTCGCGCACGTCGTCCGGCAGCGGCTCGGCCAGCAACAACCCGAGCCCGGAGTTGAGCTCGTCGACGTCGCCCATCGCGGCCACGCGCAGGCTGTCCTTGCGCGTGCGGCTGCCGTCGCCGAGGCCGGTCGTGCCGTCGTCGCCGGTGCGGGTGGCGATCTGCGTGAGTCGATGGCCCATGGTGTTGCATGCTAGCAGTGCGGCCGGGTGCGGGCCGGAACCTAGAATGAACCGTCGCCCGATTCGGGCGGCGCCGAAGAGGCCCTGCCATGAACGCTCCGCTGCCCCACGCCGTGTTGCCCGCCCACGAACTGCGCCGCCTGCCGGCAGCGATGCTGCAGGACTTGAGGGCCCGCTTCGGCGATCGCTTTTCGACCGCCACCGCGGTGTGCGAGCAGCACGGCCGCGACGAGTCCCCGTTCCCGGTCACGCCGCCGGAAGCGGTGGTGTTCTGCGAAAGCACCGAGGACGTCGCGTTCGTCGTCGCGCTGGCCGACGCCCACGCGGTGCCGGTGATCCCGTTCGGCGTCGGCTCGTCGCTGGAAGGGCACCTGCTGGCGGTGCAGGGCGGCGTCAGCGTCGACGTGTCGCGGCTGGACCGCATCGTGCGCGTCCACGCCGAGGACCTGACGGTCACGGTGCAGGCGGGCGTGACGCGCGAACAGCTCAACCGTGAGGTTCGGGACCTCGGTCTGTTCTTTCCGATCGACCCCGGCGCGAACGCGAGCCTGGGCGGCATGGCCGCGACCCGCGCCAGCGGCACCAATGCGGTCCGCTACGGCACGATGCGCGAGAACGTGCTCGGGCTGACCGTCGTCACCGCGAGCGGCGAGGTCATCCGCACCGGTACCCGGGCGCGCAAGAGCAGCGCCGGCTACGACCTGACGCGCCTGTTCATCGGCAGCGAGGGCACGCTCGGCGTGATCACCGAGGTGACGTTGAAGCTGTACCCGCTGCCGGAGGCGGTCAGCGCTGCGATCTGCCACTTCCCGGACGTCGGCGCGGCGGTTCAGGCGACGATCCAGGTGATCCAGATGGGCGTGCCCGTGGCGCGCTGCGAACTGCTCGACGTCAATGCCGTTCGCTACGTCAACCGGCAGTCCCAGCTGGGACTGCGCGAGGCGCCGATGTTGCTGATGGAGTTTCACGGCAGCCCGGCCTCGGTGCAGGAACAGGCCGAAACCGTGCAGGAGATCGCGCGCGAGCTCGGCGGCGAGGACTTCTCCTGGGCCAGCACGCCGGAGGAGCGCACGCGTCTGTGGACCGCGCGCCACAAGGCGTACTTCGCGGGCATGTCGTCCAACCCCGGCTGCCGCACCGTGACGACCGACACCTGCGTGCCGATCTCGCGCCTGGCCGAGATCATCGACGTGTCGGTCGCCGAAGCCGATGCCTCGGGGCTGCCGTACTACATCGTCGGCCATGTCGGCGACGGCAACTTCCACCTGGCCTATCTGGTCAAGGAGGGGGATCTGGCGCAGCGCGACACGGCAGAGCGACTGAGCCTGCAGATGGTGCAGCGGGCGATCGCGCTCGAAGGCACCTGCACCGGAGAGCACGGCATCGGCCTGCACAAGATGGGCTTCCTGGTGGAGGAGGCGGGCGCGGGCGCGGTTGCGCTGATGCGGTCGATCAAGCGCGCGCTGGATCCACACAACATCATGAATCCGGGCAAGATTTTCGCGCTCTGACCGACCGACGACCGACCGACCGACCCGTGCCGTCGCGCCGCGCCCTGCTCGCCCACGCGGTCGCCATCGCGGCAGCCGGCGGGTTCGCGCCAGCGGCGCGCGCCGGGCTGCCCGAGATCATCGAGGCGGCCCGGCCGTCGGTGCTGCCGATCGGCCGCTTCGATCCGCTCGGCAGCCCGCGGTTCGCGTTCCGGGGCACCGCGTTCGCGGTCGGTGACGGCCGCCACGTCGTCACCAACGCCCACGTCCTCACCGCCGACGGGTCGCCGACCGGTGCGCCGCTGGTCAGTGCGGCGAACGCCGCGCCCGGTGAGGGCTGGGCGCTGCAGGTGCCGCTGCCGGACGGTGGCAGCGACTGGCGCCGCGTCGAGCTGGTGCAGCAGGATCGGTCGCACGACCTGGCGCTGCTGCGGCTGGTCGACGGCGCCCCGCTCGCGCCGCTGGCCCTGGCGCCCGACGGCCGCCTGCGCGAAGGCCTCGCGGTGCTGCTGGTCGGTTTCCCGATCGCCGGCGTGCTCGGTTTCCAGCCGGTGTCGCACCGCGGCATGGTGTCGTCGATCGCCGCGTTCGCCCTGCCGGCGGCGATCGCGGCGCGGCTGGGTGACCGCGCGATCGCGCGCTTGCGCGGCGGCGATTTCGACGTCGTGCAGCTCGACGCGACGGCTTACCCCGGCAACAGCGGCGGGCCGGTGCTCGACGCGGCGACCGGGGAGGTCGTCGCCGTGGTCAACATGGTGCTGGTCAAGGGCAGCCGCGAGTCCGCGCTGCGCTACCCGAGCGGGATCAGCTATGCGGTGCCGGCGCGCTGGATCGCGCCGCTGCTGGTGAAGGCGCGCTGAGCGGCGCCGCGGCTTCTCACACCGCGTAGTAGTCGCGGTACCAGGCCACGAAGCGCGCGATGCCGGTATGGATGTCGGTCGCCGGGCGGAAGCCGACCCAGGCGTTCAGCGCGTCGACATCGGCATAGGTCGCGGGCACGTCGCCGTCCTGCAGCGGCAGCAGGTTCTTCTCGGCGGTGCGGCCGAGCGCCTGCTCGATCGCGCCGATGAAGTCCATCAGCGGCACCGGCTGGTGGTTGCCGATGTTGAACACCCGGTAGGGGGCATTGCTGATCGCCGGGTCGGGCTGGTCGGACCGGTAGCCCGGGTCGGGCGTCGCCGGTTTGTCGCTGACGCGGATGACCCCTTCGACGATGTCGTCCACGAAGGTGAAGTCGCGCTGCATCCGGCCGTGGTTGAAGACGTCGATCGGCCGCCCTTCGAGAATCGCCTTGGTGAACAGGAACAACGCCATGTCAGGCCGCCCCCACGGCCCGTAGACCGTGAAGAAGCGCAGCCCGGTCGTCGGCAGACCATACAGGTGGCTGTAGGTGTGGGCCATCAGTTCGTTGGCCTTCTTGGTCGCCGCGTAAAGGCTCACCGGGTGGTCCACCCCTTCGTGCTCCGTGAACGGCATCTGCGTGTGGCCGCCGTAGACGCTGGAGCTCGACGCGTAGGTCAGGTGCGGCACCTGCGCGTGCCGGCAGCCTTCGAGAATGTTGATGAAGCCGACGAGGTTGCTGTCGACGTAGGCGTGCGGGTTCTGCAGCGAATAGCGCACGCCGGCCTGCGCGGCCAGGTGGATCACACGATCGAAGCGCTCGCCGGCGAACAGCGCCGCGATGCCGGCGCGGTCGGCCACGTCGAGTTGCACGAAACGGAACCCGGGCAGCGCCTGCAGGCGCGCGAGACGATCGCGCTTGAGCTGGACCGAGTAGTAGTCGTTCAGGTTGTCGAGGCCGACCACCTCGTCGCCGCGCGCGAGCAGGCGCAGCGAGGTGGTCATGCCGATGAAGCCGGCGGCGCCGGTGACGAGGATTCTCATGATGGTGATGCGGCAGCGGCGCGAGCCGGCGGAGCAGTGGCGCGGCGACCGAAACGGCCGTCATTCATGATACCGAGCGGACGCGACACGGCGCCAAGATCGCCGCCGCGGCCCGTGACGGAAGGGCGATGGGGGCGCGCCGTGGCGCACATGCCGCACTGCACCCCGTGAACAGGTGTTAATTGTCATCGGCTTCGGTAGAAGATGACATGATTTCCTGCCGGGTTGCGGCTCGTTGCGAATTCCTGTGCACCCCGAACCAACCCGGCCCGTTGGGCGGTGGCACGATGGGCGGCACGTTCCACCGCTGTGGTCGGACGACGCGAGCCCGCCCAACCCAAGATTGATGACGAGGATTGACGTAACCATGAATGGACTGGCTTCGATCAAGGCGCCGCTGACGCTCTCACTGCTGGTGCTGTCGCTCGCGGGCTGCGGAGGTGGCAGCGGTGGGGGCAATGGAAGCATCGACGATGGCAGCCTGCCGGTCACCAACAATGTTCAGTTCCCGACCGAGTTGCGTACGGTGGTGGCAACGGGTGATCTGACCACGACCAACTACCTCGACGTAGGGGGCCCGCTGTTCGGCGTGATTCGCAATCTGGTGCAGGGCGGCGGAATCGGACCTGCCGGCGTCGTGAAACAGCCCAGTGCCGGAGACGACCGACCCTACGCTCTGGGCGAGCCGCTCGTCGCAGGCCCCTGTGCAATTGGGGGAGGCATCATCGTCACGACGACCGATGCCGACGGCAACGGCCGGATCAGTGTCGGTGACTACATCGAAGTCACGGCGCAGGACTGCCAGGACGCCGACAACCTGGCGCCGTTGACAGGCAAGTACCGGGCCACTTACGCCGCGGTCGACTTTTCGGCAAATGGCACGGTGGCCGCTTCGGACATCACCGTCACGATCGATCCCGGTGGTCTGACGCTCGAGGGCTACGGGATCATCGAAGGGTCGACGCGCATCTGGTCGCGCAGTGAGGGCACGAGCCTGCATCAGTTTCTGCGCTACGACACCACGATCAGCCAGGACGGCACGGAGCCGGTCGTCTACAGCGTGGACCTCGATCGCCGGCTGAGCCTGACCGGGGACACGACCAGGGTCGGCGGCGGGTTCTCGATTCAGGGGCAGACGTTTTCAGCAAGCGCCGCGGCCTTGCAGTCGAGCGCGGGTCTGCCGCCCTCGAGCGGGGCACTGATCATCGGCGATGCTTCCGGCGACCAGTTGCGCCTGAACGCGGTCAGCGCGGAGGCGTTCGACGTCGAATTGCTCCCGGGCGGCGCCGCGCCGGCGGCGGCGGCCCAGACCGGCCTGCTCTGGACCAACTTCGGCAACCAGTTCTGAGTCGAAGGGGGCGAGCGGGGCGCTGCGTCGTTTGCGGAGTCGGGGCCGAGGCTCAGGCCGGCCCGGGCACCTGCCAGCGCTTGGTCACGTCCCCCGCCGCGTCGGCACTCTCGAGGTGCACGCCGAAGCCCCACAGGCGGGCGACGTGGCGCAGGACTTCCTGCGCGCCGTCGTGCAGCGGGCGGTCCTTGTGCTGGAAGTGGCGCAGGGTGAGCGACCGGTCGCCGCGCAGGTTGACGTCCCAGACCTGGATGTTCGGCTCGCGGGATCCCAGGTCGTACTGGTGTGACAGCGACTCGCGCAGCTGACGATAGCCCGCGTCATCGTGGATGGCGCTGACCTCGAGCTCGGTCTGGCGCTCGTCGTCGGTGATCGCGAACAGACGCATCTCGCGCATCAGCTTGGGGCTCAGGTACTGGCCGACGAAGCTCTCGTCCTTGAAGTTGCGCATCGCGTGGTCGAGCGTCGGCAACCATGGCGCGCCGGCGATCTCGGGGAACCAGTGGCGGTCTTCGGCCGTCGGCGCCTCGCAGATGCGCCGGATGTCGGTGTACATCGCGAAACCGAGCGCATAGGGGTTGATGCCGCTGTAGGCCTTGTGCCCGACCGGGGGCTGGTAGATCACGTTCGTGTGTGACTTCAGCCACTCGATCATGACGCCGTCAGTCAGGTAGCCATCGTCGTACATCTGGTTCAGCAGACGGTGGTGCCAGAACGTGGCCCAGCCTTCGTTCATCACCTGGGTCTGGCGCTGCGGGTAGAAGTATTGCGCCACCTTGCGCACGATGCGTACCACCTCGCGCTGCCACGGCTCGAGCAGCGGAGCGTTCTTCTCGATGAAGTACAGCAGGTTCTCCTGCGGCTCCTCCGGGAAGCGCTTGGACTCCGGTGATTCGTCCGGGCTGTCGGCGCGGCGCGGCAGCGTGCGCCACAGGTCGTTGATCTGCAGCTGCGCGTAGGCGTCGCGGTCGCGCCGCTCCGCCAGTTCCTGCGCGAGGCTCTTGCGCGTGGGTCGCCGGTAGCGATCGACCCCGTGGTTGGCCAGCGCGTGGCAGCTGTCGATGAACTCTTCTACCGCCGCGAGCCCGTGTTTCTCCTCGCACTTGGCGACGTAGTCCTTCGCGTAGACGAGGTAATCGATGATCGACGCCGCATCGGTCCACATGCGGAACAGGTAGTTGCCCTTGAAGAAGCTGTTGTGCCCGTACGCGGCATGTGCGATCACCAGCGCCTGCATCGCCATCGTGTTCTCCTCCATCAGGTAGCTGATGCAGGGGTTCGAGTTGATGACGATTTCGTAGGCCAGCCCCATGTGGCCACGCTTGTAGTTCTTCTCGGTGGCGATGAATTCCTTGCCGTAGCTCCAGTGGCGGTAATTCACCGGCATGCCGACCGACGCGTACGCGTCCATCATCTGCTCGGCGGTGATGACCTCGAGCTGGTTCGGGTAGGTGTCGAGGCCGAAGCGCTCGGCGGTGTCGCGGATGACGCGGTGGTACTGCTCGACGAGGTCGAACGACCAGTCGCTCGGCCCCGGAAGGTGCTGGTCCGGGCGGCGCGGCAACGGCAGCGGCTCGACGAGGCCCGATGGGCCCCCTTCGGGCTGCGCCCTCCGGTATTCACCCCGGGAACGGTCCGTGGCGGTCATGCGGCCTGCACCCCTTCCTTGCGGAACAGGTCGCGGAAGACCGGGTAGATCTGATCGGCGCTGGTGGCCTTGCGCATCGCGAAGTGCGCGTGCAGCTCCTGCAGCTGGGTGTACTCCTCCCACAGGTTCTGCTCTTCCTCGGCCACCTGCACGTAGGCGAAGTAGCGCACCAGCGGCAGCAGGCGATCGTTCAGAAGCTCGCGGCAACGGCCGCTGTCGTGGTGCCAGTTGTCGCCGTCGCTCGCCTGCGCGCCGTAGATGTTCCACTCGCCCGGGCTGAAGCGCGCACGCACGATTTCCTCCATCAGCACCAGCGCGGAGCTGACGACAGTGCCGCCCGTCTCGCGGGCATGGAAGAAGTTCTCCTCGTCGACCTCCTGCGCCTGCGTGTGGTGGCGGATGA